>JBFHGV010000834.1:0-1133 GCA_041582955.1 Arenibacter sp. | reverse complement strand
TAGAGAAAGGGACTATCCCGGGGAAGGCATTTTTAAAGCCAAAAGAATAGTGTTTCTATTTGGGAAACCCTTGTTCCTTTGTGCTATACGGTCATTTCCCTTAAATCTTAATGCAAATCTCCGTACCTTAGGGAATGTGATGGGGAGGTTTTTATCCCGCTAGTAATAGTACCATGCCATGTGCATTGGGCCAAGTTTCTTCGTTGGGATAAGTAGCCAAATGTTTCCATCCGGTATAACAACCAGACCCTAATACCTCCATTGTTATGAAAAAATACTTGCTGCTGATTGTATTTTTAATTACCCTACTTCTTTCCTGTAAAGATAGAACCGCAAATAATACAGATGGACTAAGAAGTGTTACAAGACCCAATATCCTCTGGATATATTTGGAGGATACCGCTCCGCTTATGTGGTGCTATGGCAATCCACTTGTTGCTACCCCACATATTGATAGCCTGGCCAAAAAGGGGGGCCTTTTTACCAATGTTATTATGCCGGCCCCAGTCTGTTCGGCAAGTCGCTCCAGTATTATTAGCGGGATGATGGCGACCACTATTGGAGCCCACAACCATCACAGTTCTCGAAATGTAGAAGGAGCAATATATTTACCTGGGAATGTGAATACCGTTCCGGAACTGTTTAAAAAAGAAGGCTATTTTACCTTTAATAATGGGAAGGACGACTATAATTTTGTGTATAATAGGAAGGAACTCTATGAGCAGGATTATACCTATCATCCGTTATACGGCAAAGGTGGTGTGCGATTGCAACTGGCAAACCTGGAAAAAAAACAGCCTTTTTTTGGTCAGATCCAATTGTATGGGGGCAAGGAGATCTTTAATTCCAAATTCAAGGAAAATGTTGTTTACCCTGTTGATAGATCTAAAATAAAACTACCGCCTTATTTGCCAAATCACCCGGCCATAATTGAAGAGTATGCCAACCATCTTGACGCCATTCAAATTACAGATGAAAAAGTGGGCGGTATCATAAAAGAATTAAGAGAAAACAATTTGCTAAACAATACCATTGTTTTTTTCTTTTCTGATCACGGCATGCGCTTAACCCGTAACAAGCAATTCCTTTATGACGGTGGACTTCAGGTGCCCTTGATCATTGCCGATTTTAGG
>JBFHGV010000833.1:0-1145 GCA_041582955.1 Arenibacter sp. | reverse complement strand
CGAAGGAAAGGTACCCCATCTGCTATCTGTCTCGAACTTAGAGGAACCATCCCTTCTAACATTCATCTCAAATAAATATTTTTCGGCATAGTTATAGTTAAACCGTCCAAAAACACCTTGGGTAGACCAGTGTCCTTTACCATCACTAATGGTTTTTTCACCCACCGAGGTATTAATAGAAGGTATGGCATCGGTCAACAAATAAGCCGATTGAGCAAATAAATTGGAATATTTATATTTTTCCTGCTGATATCCTGCCATAGCGTGAAAATTATGGTTGCCAAAACTCTTGGTATAGGCCGTGTAGATATTTGGGGACAAATATGTATTGGTCCATAGCGTAGAATAATAGCGGGTATTTTGCTGATTGGAAGAGGTAATTATTGAACCTCCTTCGCCATCAGGAACAGCAGAGGGTATTGTGGGGAATCTGGATTGTTGACTATTGTCATTTGTACGGTAGTTAAACTCTATATTGGTCACCCAATCCTTTATGGGTTCAAGCGTCACCCTTGGAGAAAGTATTAATTGCCTCTTTGTCTCAAGGGATTTTTGTAATTCCTGCTCTCCAATCCTACCGGTCCAAATATCTGTTCCAGGAAAAAATGCTGGCTTGGTAGGTTTAAGCCTGGTCATCAACAAGGTTACAAAAGATCTACCTGATCCAGAAGTAGCATGTGCTGGATATTCCTGTTCTTCATACTTGTATTTTGTTAAAAGGGAAATATCCATCCATGGAGTGGCCTTGGTGCTTATTTTTGCATCAATATTATAACGTGTAAAATAATCCTGCCCCACTTTCAACAGACCTTCTTCATCATAATATCCTCCGGAAACATAATAGGACATTTTATCGGTACCCCCAGAAAAACTAAGGTTATGTTTTATTCGTGAACTGGTTTCTTTAATAAGCAGTGACTCCCAATCTGTAGCCGCAGAAGCATTAAGTCCGTCTACACCTAGATTCCATGCCAAACCATTTGCGGTCTCCTCAACTTCTGGAGCACTACCGGGATTGGCCAAATTCTGAGCTATCCATTCCAATCTGGTGTCACTGTAATAGGGACTCCCTCCTGCATTTTCACTTGCCTGGTTCATGGTATAGGCAAAGGACAGGGCGTCTGCATTTTGTGGCATGTTCATGG
>JBFHGV010000832.1:0-1176 GCA_041582955.1 Arenibacter sp. | reverse complement strand
GGGCATGTGGTGCGTTGTAGGACAGGTATAGGAAAAATGGCTGTTCTTTGTTCTGCTCTACAAATTCCATGGCAGCCTCCGTAAATACATCGGTACAATAGCCTTTACTTTGGAACATTTCCCCGTTTTTCCAAAGAATCGGGTCAAAATAGCTGCGCTTCCCTTTTTTGGTATTGGGCCAATCGCCTGGCTGGCCTATTCCTCCTGATAGATGCCGAAGCGTAAAATCAAAACCTTGATCCTGTGGTCTGGAAGGATAGTTGTCCCCCAAGTGCCATTTGCCTACCATACCAGTGGTATAACCTGCTTCCTTAAGCATTTCTGCCACGGTTATTTCTTCAGTGGCCATAATGGCTCCTCCTCTATAGGTGTCCTTGACCCCCGTTCTTAGAGAGTATCTGCCGGTCATCAAAGAGGCACGTGTAGGAGCACAAACCGGGGATACTATAAATTGGTCAAAGCGTACACTCTCTTTTGCAAAACTATCCAAAGTAGGGGTCTGTACGTGTGGATTACCGTAATATCCCAGATCGCCAAAACCTTGATCGTCCGTTACCACAATAATAACATTAGGTCTTTTTGTCTTCTTCGATTCTTGTGAATGTCCTGTAAAAACAAAAATACCTACAAGTACAAATAGAATTTTTTTTATGGCAATTTTTTTAAGCATTATCAATAGGATTTCAGTAAGGGTTAAGTCCGACTATTTTACTTCCCAATCATCGGTTCTAAAGGAAGAAGCGGGCAAGCCTGCATTGTTATAGAGTTCCCCTACCACAAAGTCGTCAAAGGCATATCTAACGGCTACTGGGTTGGGTACAAAGGCCGAAAACAAGGTAATGCCCTGCCAATTGATGGTGGCGTGGGCAGGATAAAAGCGCTTATCTTTTCCGGCGATCTTAAAATTGGTCAATTTTTTTCCAAAGGTAGTTAGGCCATTAAAGGCATGGTCAAAGCTCAATTTTACCATGGGCCCGTCTATTTTCATTTCTTTTAAAACAGGACCAGAATAGACAATTCCCTTTATGCCATACGTTTTGGCCAAGGCCAAATAGGCAAAACGTTCCCCTCCAGCCTGTTTATTGGCAGGGTGAATGTATTTCTCTTCCCCTATATCCATTAAACTGATCATCCCAGTGTTTTCAACAGCAGTAGAGGCCTTCAGTTGGGCCTCTC
>JBFHGV010000831.1:0-1185 GCA_041582955.1 Arenibacter sp. | reverse complement strand
TGCCGACGTAGTGATAAAGGCTACCCTCTATAATGAGGACAATAAGGAACTGGCCCATTACAATGCCAAGTATCATATGAAACACAAGCTTATGCCTATGGAGACCACAACCTTTAAAATTAATTTTGAAGGTATTGCCTGGTCACAGACTACGGACACCCTGCCCCCAAGTTTTAACCCGGATGAATTTACCCCAGTGGAACTTGGAGAACAGCCAACAAAATTTAATCTTCAATGTGCAGGAAATGTGGCCAATACTGATCTTTATAAAGGGTTGGTGCTACAAGAATTAAAAAAGGTCCCTGCTGGCCTAAAAGGACAGCTTTTTAATTCTGGAATTCAAGAAGTAACCATTCCTTTATTGTTGATATCCTATTACAATAAGGACAAAGAACTCCTTTGGGTAGACCATAAATTTGTAAGGGATGGCGTTAGGGTACAACGCAAACAATCCTTTGACTATACCCTATTGGAAATGGACAGCCTTAAGGTTATAAACAGTAGTTTAAAAAACTGCTTTGTAAATGGTCTGCCCAATGCAGAAATTGCAGATAAATTAATTAAAGAGCGTAACACACAGCATGCTATAGCGCAATTACAGCCTTATTCAGGATCTGGCTTTGAGTTTATAAAATTGGAGATGAACAGTTATATTGGTAATCCGAGATAAAATGAAGTGGTCCACCTACATGCTGGCATGGTTTATTTTTCTTGGCTGTAAAGAAAGGGCAGAGGTTCCTACGTCTAATCTAAAGGTAAAAATGGAGACCATTAGCGTACCTTCAACTGTTGGTATAGGATTGGAATTTCAATTTCATGTTCAGGGGGATGGAAACCTGACACTCCTGCTGGACAGTAGTTTTGGTGCTATGCTTTTTCGGCCTAGAATATCCAATGACAAAGTGCTGTTCACGGTTCTGCCCAAATATACGCAACAAGCAGGGGAATATTGTTGGAAGCTGATCGGTAATTCCAAGGTGTTGTTATCAGATACTTTTGTCTTGTTGCCCCGCAGCGGGGACACTCATATAATGGAAACTTATTTTGGACCAAGAAGTATTAGGGCAGGGGGGAGTGATTATGCTATGCTTACGGTAATTCCTAGCGATGATTATGACAACCCTCTTTCGGATAGTACTTTGGTTTCCATAAGCCAACAAATTAATTCCAAAACCAATTTTTTAG
>JBFHGV010000830.1:0-1253 GCA_041582955.1 Arenibacter sp. | reverse complement strand
CTGCACCTTGGGTAGCTCTACCTTTCCATTCTGAAGGGTGTTCTAACAACAATTTTGGTTCTGCCTCTATGAGATCCTTTTCTATTTGTGCCCAAACCTCTGATTTAGGGGCTTGGTTTGGAAATAAATTGTCCAAATCCACCTCAAAATTTGTCAAAAGAGGTACATTTTCAAATCCTATGGCCAGCCAAAAATAATAATAGGCTCTTAAGAATTTAGCCTCGGCTACAATTACATCCTTGGCTTCTTGTGACATGGCTTCCATTTGTGGTACTTTCTCTAGAATTTGATTGGCACGACCAATACCTGCATAAGCCGCTTGCCAAATATTATATGGCCCACTTTCTTCAGTGGTGTTACTAAAACTGGCCAAGGTTCTCCCATAAGTTTCTGCCGTATTGTTTATTATATCATCACCGCGGTATGCCATTGCAACATAGATTTCCTCAAAAAAGGTCCATTTGCTACCATCAGCCCCATGTAAAGCACCATAAGTCGCCGTTAGAGCCTGCAAGGCATGGCTTTCAGTTTGCCAAAAACTCGAATCGGTCAAGGTTTCCTTATTTGCCACTTCTATAAAGTCGTCGCTACAGGATATCAAAGAGCTTATTGTTAATATAGCAATCAGTATATATCTATTTTTTCTCATTTTAGTAATTTTTAAAAATTTAACGCTGTCCATTAAAGCGATAGGTTTACACCTAAAATAAATGATTTGGATAGTGGGTAAAATCCTCTGTCCACCCCTTTGGTAAATGTACCCCCATTTCCAAGTCCTGGATCGAAACCGGAATAGTCAGTAACAGTAAATACATTGTTAGCAGTAACGTATAACCTCATTTTGGAAATGGTCAGTTTGTTAATTACGGATTCTGGCATAGTATATCCTACCTGAATGTTCTTTAACCTAAAATAGGAACCGTCTTCTAGAAAATAACTTGAGGGGCGAATGTTGTTGTTGGGATCTCCGAATGCGTTCCTAGGGATACTGCTTCCCGTATTTTGGGGTGTCCAAGCATTCAATAGATCGGGAGACATATTTTGCCTATCGGTTCTGTATAACCACATTTTTACACCGTTGTAAATTTCATTTCCTTGGGTACCTTGAAAAAACATACTGGCATCGAAATTTTTATAGCGAGCCGTTAGAGTTAACCCATATTCAAAATCTGGAAGACCACTACCCAAGAATTCTTTGTCATCGTCATCCAATGCACCATCCCCAGATGTATCCAAGAATTTCAAATCTCCGG
>JBFHGV010000829.1:0-1290 GCA_041582955.1 Arenibacter sp. | reverse complement strand
CCAAACGGAACAGGAATAGTGACCGGTATTCCCCATAGGTTTTTCCAAATATTCAAAACCCGACTTTAAATAAAGTTTTTGGGCATCCTTCATATAGGGCATGGTTTCCAAATAACATTGCGCATAGCCATATTCAGAAGCTCGTTGTAGACAAACATTTATCATTTTGCCGCCCAATCCACGCCCTCTGGCTTCTTCCAAAAAATACATTTTCTGCAACTCGCACACATTGCCTTCATAATTTTCCAATTGGGCTATTCCTGCGCAACCAATAATTTTACCAGCTTCCTCGGCCACAAAATAATCGGCCCTAGGTGAGGCATAATTTTCAAACATCCTGTCCAAGGATTTATCCGCATAGGCGGTACCCACCTTTGGCACACCCAAATCCAACAAAACCTTACGGATTACCTGGGCTACCTCCTTGTTATCATTGGGTTTTATTTCCCTAATAGTGGTGACTAACATATGATTACTGGATATCTGCCAATATTATTCTATTTTTACGAAGTGAAGATACACGAAAAATATATTTCAAGATGCATACAATTGGCCAAAAATGGGCTGGGAACCACCTTTCCCAATCCAATGGTTGGCAGTGTCATTGTGCATAAAGACATAATTATAGGGGAAGGATACACCAGTCCGTATGGCGGTGCCCATGCCGAGGTAAACGCCATTAATTCCGTTAAGGACACCGCACTTCTAAAAGAGGCTACCCTATATGTAACATTGGAGCCCTGTTCCCACTTTGGCAAAACCCCTCCCTGTGCCGATTTAATAATTAGTCATAAGATCCCAAATGTAGTAATCGGGCTGTTGGATCCCCATGAAAAAGTTGCAGGCAAGGGCATTGAAAAATTAAAAGCTGCCGGTTGCCAGGTTACCCTTGGCATTATGGACAAAGAATGCAGGGATCACCACAAACGGTTTTTAACCTTCCATAGCAAAAAAAGACCTTACATTATCTTGAAATGGGCCGAAACCGCCGATGGCTTTATAGCCCCCCTCAAAGACAAGAGAAGTACCACCCCTGAACCTTTTTGGATAACTACCCCCCATTCCCAGCAACTTGTACATAAATGGAGAAGTGAGGAACAGGCTATTTTGGTAGGTACCCATACCGTCTTGGAGGACAACCCTAAATTAAACGTCAGACATTGGAATGGCAAAAATCCGGTTAGAGTCATAGTGGATAAAAGCCTTAAGATACCAGCCTACTACCATGTATTGGACGGCAGTGTAAAAACCATTGTCTTCACAGAGCAGGATACAACATCTTCGGAGGAT
>JBFHGV010000828.1:0-1311 GCA_041582955.1 Arenibacter sp. | reverse complement strand
CCTAACCGTCCGTAAGGGGTCGGTATTTAAAAACCCTTGTACAATTCTGTTACTTTCAGTGGCCTCCTTTTTAAAGGCCTGTGACTTCACTAAAAACTTCCGTTCTATTTCAACCATTTTACCCTTGCCATCTTTATATTTTGATAGGCTAACTGCCTATTCTTTTTATTTCATCTGAAGCTACACGCAACCTATCGTTACTGTTATTGGCCAACCAGACCATGGCCTTGGCTATAGTTTTTGGATGAATGGACCTATACTTCCGCAATGGCCCTACCATAACCAAATTTAACACCTTCATGAGCTGTTTGGCCACCCACTCTCCCGCTCTTTTCTCTTTCCTTTTACCAGCTATCAAAGATGGCTGTAAAATATGGGTTTTGGGTAATCCAAGCTTAATTACGGCCTCTTCCATTTCCCCTTTTAGGCTATTGTAGGCTATGCTGCTGCCTGCATTGGCCCCAAGGGCAGAAATTACCAAGAATGTTCCTATATTATTTGCCTTGCACAATGTAGCAGCGTCAACTGGTATGCCATAATCTACATTTCTATACATTTTGGGGTCAGGGGTTTTTGCCTTGGTGGTACCCACGCAACAAAAGACTTCGTCTGCACTAAAATCAGCTTTAAACTTATCCAATTTTAATAGGTCCCCTACATGTTCTTCCACTTTGGGATGTTGCAGGCCAAGTTCCGTCCTGGAAAAAACCTTTATCTTGCTATATCGCGTATCCTTGAGAAGCAGCTGCAACACATATCCACCGGTTAGTCCTGTAGCTCCTAATATAATAGCCGTTTTATCCTGTTTTTTTAATTGCTCCTGCTCCATTGTCAAGGTTTAACATTACTAGGGAATCCCTTTACCGTAAACTTGTTATAAATTTACGGTATGAAAATGGATTTCCCACAACGAAAGATCATCCATGTGGACATGGATGCATTCTATGCCTCGGTAGAGCAAATGGATGACCCCGATCTAAAGGGAAAACCTATTGCTGTGGGAGGGGCAGAAAAGCGAGGTGTGGTTGCCGCTGCCAGTTACGAAGCCAGGAAATTTGGGGTACGCAGTGCCATGAGCGGCTTTATGGCCAAAAAAAATTGTCCCGATTTAATATTTGTCCCCCCCAGGTTTGCCCGCTACAAAGAAATTTCACTTAAGATAAGGGATATTTTTTTTGATTATACGGACTTGGTGGAGCCGCTTTCCTTGGATGAGGCCTACTTGGATGTCACCTTAAACAAGAAAGGTAATCCATCGGCCTCCCTACTTGCAACCGAAATACGGCAGCGCATAGAGAATGAGGTGGGACT
>JBFHGV010000827.1:0-1366 GCA_041582955.1 Arenibacter sp. | reverse complement strand
TTCTTGGGATTATTTCCTTTATAGTAATGGGAGGGGAGGGCGCTATTGTAGATTGGAGCGGATTGTATCTGCAGGAAATAAGTATGGCTCCGGAAGCCCTTATAGGAACAGGTTTTTTAGCTTTTTCGGTGATGATGACCTTGGGCAGGTTCTTGGGAGATAGTATTAGCGCTTTCATAGGATCTATAAAAATAGTAGGATTAGGGGCATCCATAGCCATAGTTGGTTACCTATTTGTTCTAACTACCTTTATTTATATGGCCATACTGGGTTTTGCTTTGATCGGATTGGGCTTTTCGGTGATAATTCCTGAACTTTTTAGAATAGGGGGAACTGTTAGAGGTGTAGATTCTTCCCAAGGTGTGGCCTTTATAGCTGGAACGGGGTATTCCGGATTCCTATTGGGGCCTGTGGTCCTTGGTTTTGTAGCCGAAACCTATTCCTTACATTATACTTTTGTAATACTACTTGTGTGCGTCATTATTGTAATGGGGTCCAGTATTGGTTTGTACCACAAGAAGAAATAAAGGGAAGCTGGTCTTTATGGCTTTTTTGATGTTATTTTAATGTTGGTAAAATACAGTTTAAAACTTCCATCTTCTTTCTGGTGCATTTCTGAAATTTTAAGGCCGTTGATATCCACATATTTTTCCCAAGTGGTAACCAGGGATGGCTCTTCCTGATTGGATTTTCTAAAGACCCATTCTTTGACCATGAAATCATCCCCAAAATAAAAGTCATAGGCATCACCAGGAGTATATCCTCCTTGATTTCCATAAACAATGGTTAATTTTTGCATAGGGTTTTTACTGATGGGGGCCGGTACATCGTTTTGGTGGTCATAGGTAATGTTCTTCTTGTCCCAGACCAAATTAAAGGGTGCCATGAGCCAATACTTATCATTGATAAATCCTCCATTTATTTTGGAGGCCGTGCTGTCCATGTCCTTGCGGTTGTACGTTACCGTGTCCTTCTGGCCAATAGCCTTAATGTCGTTGGTAAGGGTGTTCCATACCCAACTCCGTTGAAAATGACTGCTGTCCCTATCCACATTAAATGTAAAGGCTATTTCTTTTACATTTTTAAAAGCGTCAAATCCATGGGCATGGGCTACCTTGTCTAAAATGGACAATTCTTGCGTCTGCTGGGTTGCCTCTTCTTTTTTATCCCTTTTACAAGCAAACAGGATGAAAATGAGGCCTAAAATGATTGGTAGTGATTTTTTCATTTTTGGTTTTTATCAAAGATAATAGGTTTTTGGAATAATCCAGTATATTCTTGGGGCACAAGGGTAGGGTCAATTTCTAGTGTTTGGCAAAATAATATGGGAGATTGTCTTTCCGAGGGATATAATCCATCCTAGGAG
>JBFHGV010000826.1:0-1374 GCA_041582955.1 Arenibacter sp. | reverse complement strand
ATAGATTTTCACTTAACTGCTGCAATGAATGCATAATGCCTGGACTGGGTATGTACAAATTACTGATATTTATTATCTTAGTTAAACTAATGTATATTAGGGCCAATTAAACATATTTAAGGGAGTAGGGCCAAAAAACCTGAAGATGTAACCACAAATTACAGGACTATGATCAAGGATTTCTTTTTTGAAATAATTATGGTATTGCTATTGCTCATTTCCGCCTCAGTAACCTCCCGATCCACAGAGCAAAACCCATTGCACCAAACCATCACAGAAAAGAATAAGGGTAGTAAAAAGGTCCAACAAATGTCCTACATAGGTAATATGGGAGGTAAATTGGAAGCTGTCCATCACACCATTTTGGGAGATGGATTGCACCAGTTCTACAAACCCAACTATGAATATCCAACCCCTAAAACCGTTCATCAGTTAATAAAAGGGGAGGATCCCGGTTTTTCAGAATTTGAAGTGAGCCTTGTTTCCCATAAGCCCAAAGATCACCTTGGTACTGTTTACGCCCATGATTTTCTATGGTACAATTTAGAGGCAATGATAATTGGTCCTGCACATTTAAGGGAAGAAATAGAAAAAGTCTCCAAAAGAAAGGAAAATGAATTACAAGATAGGGTAGAAGTAGTACCCTTTAAGTATAACATCAACAATATAAACCATTTATACTGCCATGGAGGCAGTTTTCCAAGACCTAAAAATAAAGAGATATGAGGCTATCCCTAATTGCAATCCTACTCCTTTTAAACACCTGTAAGCAGGACAAAACGGACTGGATCGATCGATCTAAACATGAAGGTTTATACCATATTGGGTATTCAGAATTATTTGAAACCTATGCCACCCAAGAAGAACCAAAAAATATTAAGAAAACAGTAAAAAACTTGGAACAGGCCAAGCGCTATTACGATAAGGTTTTTTCCGAGAATCTCAATTTTGCGGTGCTTTTTGTTGACAATGAAAATTGGAACGACTATGCTTTTTCGCCACCCCCAGGAATGCCCCAAGCTTATTACGAGGGAAATATAGTATTGGGACTTGGTAAGTCGGCTATTGCCATGAGGGCGGAACAGGGACTAAAAGAGATGCCCAAAGCCGATTTAGAAGCCTTAAAGGTCCACTTTGGAAATACTATAGACTTGGACCTATTTTATAGGGATGCACTATCTCTTCACGAATTGGCCCATTTATACCAGTTTTATAGAACCGGCCGAAACTTCCAAAGAAGGTGGTTAAATGAACTCTTTGGAAACCTATGCCAGGTAGCGGCCTCCAAAAACTTGACTACCCAAGCGGTTTTCAATCAAATGGATGCCTACCAGATGTTCCTGATCAAGGCAGATCGTTGGGGAGCTATTAACT
>JBFHGV010000825.1:0-1383 GCA_041582955.1 Arenibacter sp. | reverse complement strand
TTCTTCCCTTTCGGCACCCAAGCGTAACATTGTTTTTACAAAATTGTGTCCGTATTCAGAATATACCCAAGATGTACGAATGATAAAATATTTTTCTAAAATCTTCTGAACGTATTGTTCCCCTTTTAATTTGGATGCTCCATACACGTTAATAGGGTTAGGAACATCTTCTTCCACATAGGGTGTTGTCTTGGAACCATCAAATACAAAATCCGTTGAAATATGTATTAAAACAGTATTTTGGGCATTGCAGGCCTCTGCCAAATACTTTACCGCTTCTGCATTCACCAAAAAAGCGTTTTCTTGATCCGTTTCGGCCTTGTCCACAGCGGTATAGGCGGCACAATTAATACAATAGTCGAACTCTTCCTGAGCAAATAGAATATCTATCTGTTCCTGACTGGTGACATCTAGTTCCTTGGAAGTTTTAAAATGGAAATCATAGTTAGGGAAGGTTTTTGATACGTCCTGCAGACATCGTCCCAATTGTCCATTGGCCCCCGTGATTAATAGTTTTAATTTGTTTGGCATAACTTCCTCCATTATAAAAGTGCTTTTTCCAAAACTGGAAGTTCCAAATCTTTTTCGGACACTTTAATTTCATCAACTGCCAACTGCCAATCTATATTCAGGCTTGGATCATTGTAAATAATTCCTCCTTCCGAGGCTTTGTTGTAAAAATTATCACATTTATAAAAGAACTCGGCTGTTTCACTTAGAACTGAAAATCCATGTCCAAATCCTCTTGGGATAAAGAGTTGTTTTTTATTTTCGGCAGATAATTCCACGGCCACATGCTGTCCGAAAGTAGGAGAGTCTTGCCTAAGGTCTACGGCAACATCCAATACTTCTCCACTAAGGACACGTACCAATTTGGCCTGGGCATATTTTCCGGTCTGATAATGTATGGCCCTAATTACTCCCTTGGAGGAATAGGATTGGTTATCCTGAACAAAGTCGATTTTTTGACCAATAGCCTGGTTAAAATTATTGGCATTAAAACTTTCAAAAAAATATCCTCTATCATCTTTAAATACCGCCGGTTCTAAAATAAAGCAACCTTGTAACTTGGTTTCTGTAACTTTCATTAATCCTTGTTCAATATTCCCAATAAATTTGTACCGTAACCACTTTTCATAAGAGGTTCCGCAAGAGCCTTAAACTGTTCCTTAGAAATATAGCCCATCTCAAAGGCTGCACCCTCAATAGCTCCAATTTTAAGTCCCTGGCGCTCTTCAATGACCTCTACAAACTGGCTGGCTTGCATCAAGGATGCAAAGGTTCCGGTATCTAACCACGCAGTTCCCCTATCCAAAATACTTACATTTAATTTATTGCGCTTTAAGTATTCTTTATTTACATCGGTGATTTCGATCTCTCCTC
>JBFHGV010000824.1:0-1425 GCA_041582955.1 Arenibacter sp. | reverse complement strand
CAGTGCTTCCTGAAAAGATCGGCCTATACCCATTACTTCCCCTACAGACTTCATTTGTAGTCCCAAAGTTCTATCGGAGCCTTCAAATTTATCAAAATTCCAACGTGGTATCTTAACAATGACATAATCAAGCGTAGGCTCAAACAAGGCGGAGGTAGATTTGGTAATCTGATTGCCCAGCTCATCCAAATTATATCCTATTGCCAACTTTGCAGCGATTTTCGCAATCGGGTACCCCGTTGCTTTGGATGCCAAGGCAGATGATCTGGATACCCTTGGGTTAATTTCAATAGCAATAATATCTTCCTTTTCATCTGGACTAACCGCAAATTGAACGTTACATCCACCCGCGAAATCACCAATGCTACGCATCATTTTAATGGCCATATCCCGCATTTTCTGGAATGTTTTGTCAGATAAGGTCATGGCTGGGGCTACTGTAATGGAATCCCCTGTATGTATACCCATGGGGTCCATGTTCTCTATAGTACAAATAATGACCACATTGTCATTTTTGTCCCTAAGCAATTCCAATTCATACTCTTTCCAACCCATTAGGGCCTTATCTATCATCACCTCATGAATAGGGGAGATTTCCAGGCCATGACTTAGGAGTTCGTCAAAATCCTCAGGTTTATATACTATAGATGCTCCTGCTCCCCCAAGGGTATAGGAGGCCCTGATTACCAAAGGAAAACCAAATTCCTGAGCAATTTCCTTACCTTTTAAAAATGATGTTGCGGTAGCCTGTGGCGCCATACCAACACCTATTTTAAGCATTAGCTCACGGAATTTTTCGCGATCTTCGGTGATGTTGATGGCATCTATATCAACACCAATAATTTTCACACCATAATCTTCCCATATTCCCTTGGTATCTGCTTCTATACACAGGTTTAGAGCCGTTTGGCCACCCATAGTGGGCAATACAGCGTCAATATTGGGGTGAATTTCCAATATCTCTTTCAAGGATTTTGTGGTCAAAGGTTTTAAATACACATGATCCGCCATAGTGGGGTCGGTCATGATCGTGGCAGGGTTGCTATTGATAAGAATTGTTTCTATGCCATCTTCTCTTAATGACCGTAAGGCTTGTGTACCAGAATAATCGAACTCACAGGCCTGACCAATTACGATAGGACCAGAACCAATAATTAAAATAGAATTTAAATCTTTTCTTTTGGGCATTTTACTTAAAATTTACAATATAAAAAAAGGGAATTGGGCAAAAAAAAGGTGCTACTCTGGAAAAAGTAACACCTTATTATTTTAAAAAAACAATATAATCATTATTTTTTGTGCTTCAGTTCAGAAGATACAGTCAATTTCTTTCTTCCTTTAGCTCTTCTTCTAGCTAGAACCTTTCTTCCATTGACAGAAGCCATACGTTCTCTAAAACCATGTTTGTTTTTTCTCTTCCTTTTT
>JBFHGV010000823.1:0-1450 GCA_041582955.1 Arenibacter sp. | reverse complement strand
GTGCACCCCCACCACTATGGCTTCGGGCATACCGTGAAAATTACTGTAGAATTTGGAGTTGGCCACTACTTGGTCAAACAGGTATTCAGCATCCAGAACCACAATAAGGGGGTACTTTTTTTCTTCGGCATAGCTTTCTGGAAAATAGTACTGTACATCCCGTCTTTCCTGTAATTTAAAGGACTCAAAAATTTCTTGGGTTACCTGTGCGTTGATCCCAAGACACAGAAACAGGACCAATAAGGTGAAAATACGTTGCATAGCGTAGTTTTTGGGCAATAGAAGACTATTTGTTTCTGTTCCATAACGGTAATACCAGAAAAGATATTGCCCCAAAAACAACCACCATCAAAGTTTGTGAAATCCACATTATCCAGCCGAAGGCATCAGCAGAAACCTTATTTATGCCAAATATGGCCAAGGCTCCACTTACGGCAATGGGATAAATACCTATACCCCCATTGGTAGCAGACATTGCAAAAGCCCCGGCCACAAACGCAACGATCAACTGGCTAAGGCCCAGATCCGAGGTGTCTGTGACCGTATATTTTATTACCCAAAACATGGCGATATAAGCAGACCATATAAAAATGGTGTGGAGTATAAACCGCCATTTGTATCTCATCTTAAAAATGCTAAGGATACCGTCTAGCATTCCTTTTAGAAAGTGTTTTAGTTTAACAGCAAGGCCTATTTTGGATTTTTTAACAAAGTACAGCAATAGGACCAAACCTAAAATTCCGGAAGATAGGATAACGCCCAGTAGCGCAAGATTAAACCCCTTTTCCTGTAAGAAAGCCCAGATGATATCGGTTTGCAGAATAAGGGCTATGACAATCACAAGCAGCAACATGATCAGATCTATTACCCTTTCGGTAACAATGGTACCAAAACCTTTTTGAAAAGGAACCCCTTCATAGGAGGCCAAGGCGGTGGCCCTTAAAATTTCCCCCGACCTGGGGATCCCCAAATTGGTAAAATAAGCGGTTAGGATTATCAGGATATTGTTGAATATCTTCGGGCGGTAGCCCAATGGCTCCAGCAAATAGTTCCAACGAATAGCCCGTGAAAGATGGGTTAGGATACCTAAAAAAACCGATAGACCTACCCAAAACAAATCGGCATTTCTAATATAATGCAGGATTTGCTGCCTATCTTCTTTGGAGGTGGAATAGTAAGAGTACCATATTAAAAATACTCCCAAGCCAATTGGAAGTACCGTTTTTAACGTTTTCTCTAAGGATGCTTTCAAAATTTAGGTCAAGAGATTGTTTTCCTCATTGGGGAAAACCAAGGAAGGATTGAATTTTTTGGCCAATTCAATATCCATGTGCGCGTAGGTTATCAGTATTAAAATGTCGCCCACGGCTACTTTTCTAGCAGCAGCTCCATTAAGGGTTACCTCTCCACTGCCCCTGGTCCCGGGAATGGCATAGGTTTCCAGCCTTTC
>JBFHGV010000822.1:0-1453 GCA_041582955.1 Arenibacter sp. | reverse complement strand
GAGCAAGTTGGTCCGACGGTCCACCTTTAGAATTGTCATTACCGATCCAGCCATTCTCGTTAAAGAATATTTGTGCAAAAAGATTATCGTCAATCCCCATTCCTGAAGTCATGTCCAGAACATCAATAATGGGAACTTCTCCCCAGTCAGTGCCTTTAAGTTCTGTTAAATATTCCGATACTGTTTTATGAACTTCTATCTTACCTTCCATCTCCAGCAAACCAATAAGAGTTGAAACATATGGTTTGGTAACCGAGTAACTGTGATGCTTGTAGTAATCCTTCATGTTAGGATATTCTTCAAACACGATTTTGCCCTTATGCAAAATTATCATGCCATCTACCAAAGGACTTTTTATATACTCCTCTAGTGGGATAGATCCTTCTTTGGTCTCAGTAACGAATTTTTCGACATCCTCCCTCAAATGATAGCCCAATTGCCGGATAGGGCCAGATCGGCTAAGGATCTGATGGGGCCAAAATTCAGACATATGTGAATTGATATATCGAGTGAAATCCCCACCTTTATTCGATTGTTGATGGATATCAAATTCGACATGAATGGCTTGTATTTCATCCAAAGTGTAACCTTTAAACTCCTGTGCAAGAGAGAAATAAAAGAAAAGTATATTCACAAGAGTCACTATTGTAGGTTTCATTTAATTAAATTATAATTAACCACGGCATTATAGTACTAAATCAAGTATGCCAATGGCCCAGCTCAATTTAATCCACCGTTGTACCATTCGGTGTCAGTTTTACGCTATCCTTGTTATTTGATTTTGATTCTTTTTGTTCTTTACCAATTTAGTAATTTTTGGTTAATATAAGCAAGGTATCAGAACAGAAGCGGCATTTAAGAATGCCTAATGACGGATTAAATCTAATACTAGAAACTGTTCAGGTTTTATTTATGGATACTTTTTCGAATTATTTTTTTTAATGGCCGGGCTATGGAAAAAAATTCAAACTCAACGGAATAGGGGTTGTCCGGGGATAAGCCATAGATAAGCCATAGATGAGCCGTATATAGGTCGTATATGAAATGAGCATGACCATAATTTGGTCTCAAACTCAAATGAAGATATGCGAATTACACCCGCCTGACCGATGTAGTCGGGCAGGTATGACCGCTAAAAAACCTGTCTACCGAACAGGTAGGCAATAAATATCTACATATGAAAATAAGGAAACAGGCTGGATTTACCCCTTTTTGGCGCGCTAAAATAGCTCCGTTTCAAGGCACTTTTTACCTTTCATGGACGGTAAAATACGCTCTGGGATCCCTTGCGGAAAACGAAGGCAAAAGGCAGTGCCTTTATTAAGGTATTTTTTTCCATAAGAATATTTGCATAACCACAACAATTGTTCCTGGTCCCTAATGGCCAGCTGAGTTAATTAGTGGCACGAGCGAGACGCCTGCCTGGCCGACTAAGGCAGGACCGCGCCAACGG
>JBFHGV010000821.1:0-1473 GCA_041582955.1 Arenibacter sp. | reverse complement strand
TATTTGCCGAAAGTTTATTAAAATCCTCCAACTTTAATGGAACCCCGATCCTTCCGGCTATGGCCAAAAGATGGATCACAAAATTGGTAGACCCTCCAATGGCGGCATTGACCTTAATGGCATTTTCAAAAGCCTTTACAGTTAAAATATCGGATGGCTTAAGATTCTCTTTCACCATCTCCACTATTCGAACCCCACTTAACTGTGCCAACACTTTTCTTCTGGCATCGGCGGCAGGGATAGCTGCATTTTCGGGTAAGCTAAGACCCAAGGCCTCTACCATACAAGCCATGGAGGAGGCCGTCCCCATAACGGCACAATGTCCGTCACTACGGCACATGGCCGCCTCAATGTTCCGCAGTTCGGCATGTTCCAATTTGCCCTCCCTTACGTCATCATGGTAACGCCAAATATCACTGGTTCCTATATTCTTCCCCCTGTATTTACCGGTCAACATAGGACCGCCAGATACCACTATGGTAGGGATATCCACGCTACAGGCCCCCATGACAAGGGAAGGGGTAGTCTTATCACATCCACATAACAGTACCACCCCATCCAAGGGGTTGGCCCGTATACTTTCCTCCACGTCCATACTGGCAAGATTTCTGTAGAGCATGGCCGTAGGCTTCATTATGGTTTCTCCCAAAGACATTACGGGAAATTCCACCGGAAATCCACCGGCTTCCCAAATCCCCTTTTTAACGGATTCTGCCAATTCCCGAAAATGTCCATTGCAGGGAGTGAGTTCGGACCAAGTATTGCAGATACCAATTACCGGTTTGTTGTTAAACTCATAATCGGGGATTCCCTGGTTCTTCATCCAGGCCCTATAGATAAATCCGTCCTTACCTGTACGTCCAAACCAGCTGCTGCTGCGCAGCTTTTTATTGTCATCTTTTTCCATTGGTTATTTAGGCTTGTTTGTGAATCCTACAACATGGATTCCAATTGGTTTTTGGAGCAAAAAAAGAAATTTCCGCATCCTTGATTTTTTAGGAACTTAGCAGCTATTTTCTATTTGCAGCCATGAATATCGTAAACTTTTCTGAAATAAAAAGACCCTTTTTTGAGGAATTTACAATTCACCCCTCTCTTCCTTTGGTTTTGTACATTTTATTGGCGTCGCTCCCCATAGCTGTAGGAATGCGACTGCTTTAGGAGAGGCCTGTCCTGTAATATCCAATCACGATGGTAGGCAGCGGTCCGTTCCAGGGAAATGAGGTATCCCATTTTGTATAGAGAACGGATTGGGTATTGCCCTCTGCTTCTTCCTTATTCAAAAAAATGAGGCACCCGGGGGGGGGGTGCCTCATTTTTTAAATGTATTGTTATTGGGGAAAAGCCCCGCTTTTTTTTAAAACACAAACCTGAGGAACAGCTCATTGGTGTTCTTGGCACTGGCCAGTTCGTTCCTGGTACTTACCTCATAGGCAAAGCCCAGGGTAAGCCGTTTCTGGATACTTAGGTTTA
>JBFHGV010000820.1:0-1475 GCA_041582955.1 Arenibacter sp. | reverse complement strand
TCCTGGAACAACAATTCCCCCAAGGCTATGGTCTTGGGGTTGTCCAATGGCAGATACACCAGTTCTGAATAGAAATCCGTGTTAAGGAAATCGACATCGAATATATTCCTGGCCTGATAGTTCTGGGCATGCTTTTTATAGGGCTCCAGCGCAATGTTATTTAAATTTTGAAATTCCAACAGGGCCGCATACAAGGGATTGACCACCTCCTTTAAAAATGACAACCTATCAAAGTCATTAAAATGGACATTGGCGTTCAACACCTTCTTGCCCTGGCTAAAAAGTTTTTTAATCACTTCAAATTCGGCCTTGGCTTCTGGGGAAATCCCCGTTTCAAAAAATAGAAATGTGGTTTCCATACTTTGCCAACTCACATAACTCTCTTGCAACCCATTTACAGACCCCGGAGTGTCAAAGCCCGTTACCCCTATGGTAAAGATCCTGACGATGCCGGAGCGGATGCACTCAATGATCTGGCTCGACTTCAAATTTATAGGCAAATGTATTTTCGCAATAAAATCTACCCGCTCTTTGAGTCCGTTGGCCAATACTTTTATGTGTTGCAAATTTTCAATTGAAGCTGCTTCATAAACGGCTTCGTCCAATGCCTGTAAACCGCCAGGCGGAATCACTTTATCGGCTTCAAAATACTCGCTTACCTTGGGCAAAGGTGCTCCATTGATATAAGTACCAATGTAGAAGGTTTGGTAATAATCAAAAATAAACTCGATCTCCTTATAGACCAACCGAGTATTTTCCACCTGCTTTTTCAATGCCTCCCATTCGTCTAAAGAAGTTGTAGTATTGGCAAGGGCTACCAAGGAATTCACCTCATTTTGAAATTTTTGAAAATTGGCCGCATACAATGCTGCTACTTTTTCCGGAACCGTATCCTTCTGATACGGGCTTACCGTCTTCCTCCCAGACAATAGCAACAGGAAAATAAAAATGGACCCCAATAAAATGCTCGTCTTTTTCATGTTCAACCACCGCTTTTTATCATTTTATGGGCCTTTTAATACCTCTAGCCTTACTTTCCTAATATGGGCGACTCCCTTCATTGGGTTACTATGGAAGGGCCATTTCAACAGATCTCATTCCGCTAAACTATTCTATCGTAATAGATTCGGTATACCCATTTTTGTTGGTAATTACTTCTATAACATAGACGCCTTTGGGCAGCTTGCCCACATTGATGCTTTTCTTTCTGCTCTTCATCACCAATTTACCAATATTGTTATAGAATTTCACTTTCTTTAGTCGCTCATTATTATCTACTTTAAGATTGACCAAAGCCTTGCCTGCATCATAGGACAGCCCATTACTATTTGATGCCCGTACATTGCCATCACCTTTAAGATCCAAAGCTGTTTTGTTGATGGTGAAATAATCTTCCACCTCATCGGTTTCCCTTAAAAACTTTACGGTCAGGTTTTGTCCTCCCCTGCCGTCAGCTTCCACCTCCATAACACAGG
>JBFHGV010000819.1:0-1515 GCA_041582955.1 Arenibacter sp. | reverse complement strand
TAATTTTTCTCCAATATTTTTGGATTCTCCTTTCATCACCTCTTCAGCCTCATCTATCTCATAAATCTCTATATTATGGTTAACTAAAAACATATCCAAGTCCCCATCCAAGTCATAATCAAAAAAGTATGCCTGCGTAGAGTAATGTGGCAGGTCCAACCCATATTCATGGGCTTCTTCCTCAAAAATAGGGATGTTCTCCTTGTTCATCCCTTTATTTACCAATAGAAGGTTACGCAATGGTTCTTCCGTGGCAAAACGTCCTGATTTAAGGATATAAATATCCTTTAAGCCATCATTGTTAATGTCTACCACCGTTACACCAGTAGGGAACCCTCCATTGCCTTGGGCTTTGGCCGCAACACTGACATTTCTAAATTTTAGCTCACCTAGGTTTAAGAATAGTTTATTGGTACGTAAATTGCTTACAAAATAAACATCCTGCAATCCATCATTGTTGAAATCAGCTACCGCTACCCCTCCCCCATTATAGAAATATTCATAATAAAATCCGTTCATAGTCGTGGTCTCCTTCAACTTATTGTTAAAATTGATACCTGTTTCCTCTACACTTAATACGGTATACAATTCCTTTAACTCCTTATTCTCTTGTATAACTTCCTTTTGACGGCAGGACGACAAGAAGGTGCCGGCAAGCAGTATGGAAATTTTAAAAAATGATATATAAATTTTATACTTCATAATTCTACAAATACTTTTTTCTTTTGGGTTGTATAGATCCAAAACATTATGGTGGTCCCTAAAGTAATGAGTGCTCCGCCAAGATAGGAGATCTCATTGGGCCACTGAAACCCCTCTGGGGCAATGAGTATATAAGTACTACATACCATGGTCATAAAAATTGCAGGAAAGAGGGTAACCCAATACGCCTTATTTTCATAGATCAAATATGCTGTAATGGTCCATAGGACAATCATGGCCAAGGTTTGGTTGCTCCATGCGAAATAGCGCCAGATGATACCAAAATCGATCTGAGTCAGTATGAAAGCAATGATAAATAGCGGCAAACTAATAAGAAGCCTGTTCAATATTTTCTTTTGGTTGGACTTGAATATATCGGACAGTATTAAACGAGCAGACCTGAAGGCGGTATCCCCAGATGTAATGGGAGCAGCCACAATTCCCAATAAGGCCAGTACTCCCCCAATTTGGCCCAACATGTTAAGCGATATTTCATTGGCGGCCCAAGCCGCATTGTTGTTATTGGAAATCATAGCACCGTTTAAACCTTCTACATTGCCAAAAAACGTCATAGCAGCCGCAGCCCATATCAAGGCCACGATACCCTCTGTGACCATAGTACCGTAAAATATCTTTCTCCCTAGAGTTTCGTTTTTCATACAGCGCGCCATTAGTGGGGACTGGGTGGCATGGAATCCTGAAATGGCACCACAGGCAATGGTTATGAACAGTATTGGAAACAAGGGGGTTGCCTCTGGATCGCTGGTCATATTTCTTAAATTCGCTGGAACCAGTTCGGGAATATTGTAGTCC
>JBFHGV010000818.1:0-1525 GCA_041582955.1 Arenibacter sp. | reverse complement strand
TTAAGCTAATATTATATTTTTGCCAAATGGTGAAACAAGAAGACGATTTTAAAAAGGTAATATCGCATGCAAAGGAATATGGATACGTTTTCCAGTCCAGCGAAATTTATGACGGACTAAGTGCCGTATATGACTACGCCCAGAATGGCGCCGAGTTAAAAAAGAATATCCGGGAGTATTGGTGGAAGGCCATGGTTCAGCTGAACGACAATATCGTGGGACTTGATTCCGCTATATTTATGCACCCCACCGTATGGAAGGCTTCTGGACACGTGGATGCCTTTAATGATCCACTAATAGACAACAAAGATTCCAAAAAAAGATATCGAGCAGATGTTTTGGTGGAAGATTATACCGCAAAAATAGAAGCAAAGATAGACAAGGAAGTCGCCAAGGCCAATAAGCGATTTGGCGATGCCTTTGACAAAGAACAGTTTTTGGCCACCAACCCAAGGGTAGTTGGGTACCAAGAAAAGATTAACACCATATTAAAGCGATTGGGACAATCCTTGGAGAAGGAGGATTTGGCCGATGTTAAAAACCTTATCGAGGAATTGGAAATTGCCTGTCCTTTATCCGGTTCAAGGAACTGGACAGATGTAAAACAATTTAACCTCATGTTTGGGACTAAGTTGGGCGCTTCGGCAGATAGTGCTATGGACCTATACCTAAGGCCCGAAACGGCCCAGGGTATTTTTGTGAACTTCCTAAATGTCCAAAAAACAGGAAGGATGAAAATCCCGTTCGGAATTGCACAAGTAGGTAAGGCCTTTAGGAATGAAATTGTTGCCAGGCAATTTATTTTTAGGCAAAGGGAGTTTGAGCAAATGGAAATGCAATTCTTTATTCGCCCCGGGTCCCAGAAAGAATGGTATGAAAAATGGAAGGAGAACAGGATGAAATGGCATTTGTCCCTGGGAATGGGAGAAGGGAACTACCGCTTCCATGACCATGAAAAACTGGCCCACTACGCTGATGCCGCTGCAGATATAGAGTTCAAGTTTCCGTTTGGATTTAAAGAACTGGAAGGTATTCACTCCAGGACCGATTTTGACTTAGGAAGCCATGAAAAATACTCGGGTAAAAAATTGCAATATTTTGACCCAGAACTAAATGAGAGTTATGTGCCCTATGTGGTAGAAACCTCTATAGGTCTGGATCGTATGTTTTTGGCCGTTTTTTCAAATTCACTGGTAGAGGAGAAACTGGAGAACAACACTACAAGGACCGTATTGAGGCTTCCTGCAGTATTGGCCCCAAACAAGGCTGCTGTACTGCCATTGGTCAAAAAAGACGGCTTACCAGAATTGGCCCAAGAGATAATAGACGATCTTAAATGGGATTTTAATGTGGTATATGATGAAAAAGATGCCGTAGGAAGACGTTATAGAAGACAAGATGCCAATGGTACCCCTTTCTGTATTACGGTAGACCATCAATCGCTAGAGGATAATACCGTTACCATCCGTCATAGGGATACCATGGAGCAAACAAGGGTGTCCATTATAGATCTAAAAGGAATCAT
>JBFHGV010000817.1:0-1529 GCA_041582955.1 Arenibacter sp. | reverse complement strand
TTTACCGGATATTTTTTGTGGTTCCTGTTCACCAATACGGCAGTTTTAAGTTGCTTAAGGGGAACTCGGAGAAAATGATGTACTCCGTATATAAGGGTAGTTCCGGAATTTAGAACATCATCAACCAAAACAACAGACTTGTTGGTGTACTCAGATTCTGGGAGAGAGGTACTCACTCCACTGGATAGGGGATTGGATTTATCCATGGAAACCTTGCACAGAACAACCTGGGCTTCGGTGATTTTCTGAAGAACTGACTGGATTTTCTTCGCAAAATTTAAACCACCACTTTCAATTCCGGCGATGATAATCTCTGGTTCGTCTACATTGGCCTCATAGATCTGGTAGGCAATGCGCTTTATTTTATGCTGTATTTCCTCATGGGATAGAATTCTGTTGGGCATATTGGGTCTTATTTAGGTTCAAATATAAAAAAGAGTTCTTTACCAGCTCTGGGTTTTATGGAATTGTAGGCAGTTTTAAGAAGCTTTATGTTAAAGTGCTTTTCAAAAAGGGCAGTGTATTCTGCTGGATCGCCTCCAAAAGGAGGTCCCGATTTGGATAATGGGAAATTAAAAAGTAGGCCTGCCAATTTACCGTTCGGTTTAAGCAGATTTTTCATTTTTAGGACATATTTTGATCTTAATTGCGGATTAAGGGCACAGAAAAAGGTTTGTTCCAAAATTAGGTCAAAATCACCTATGTTTAAATCAAAAAAGTCGCCCTCCAATAATCTTTCCTCAGGGAAGTTTGGCAGTTTTTCCCTTATCGCTTCCAAGGGAGGCTTGGCAATATCAAGGATGTAGGTGTTGGTGAAACCGTTTTCCACCAAATATATTAGTTCGTAGGCATTTCCGGCACCGGGGATCAAGATCTTTAGATTCTTATCGGTCAATTGATCAATATAGTCCTTCATTGGGGGAGAAACATAGCCAATGTCCCAACCTATATCTCCTTGTTTGTATTTGTTTTCCCAAAATTCCCTATTCAGTTTCTTCATCCAAGTAATCGTCTATGTCCCTTCGGTCTTTTTTGGTTGGTCTTCCAGTGCCTTTTTTTCTGTAATAATCTTTGGAAAATTTCAATAGTTCGTTATGCTCAAAAGCTTCTTTTGGAGTAGTATCCTTCCTGTATATGTCCACTAACTTGGCACCTACCCTGCTTTCTGGAATGTCCAAAACCGTAAATTCATAATTAATTTGGTTCTTTCTCACAATAACCTTATCTACAGGGTATACCTCCCTAGATGGTTTTACTACCTGCCCATTAATTCTTACATGGCCCTTTTTACAGGCCTCTGTTGCTATATTTCTGGTTTTAAAATAGCGTGTGCTCCATAAGTATTTGTCTATTCGCATAAACTATTGAAATTCTTTGTTAACGTCTCCTACAAAAATAGTTGAAAATTGTATCTTGCGGCCTTTAAATAAGAAATCTATGAAACCGTATTGTTAAACCAATCAACCACTACTTAAGGAAAGATTGTTTTAATGGTAAATGGTTTTATCTCACGGTTAAAGGACAATAAT
>JBFHGV010000816.1:0-1541 GCA_041582955.1 Arenibacter sp. | reverse complement strand
TTACCCTTATTCTGATCCAGCACAAACTGCAGGGAAGCAATAACCAATCCGGATAGCATGCCCCAAAAATAGCCCCAACCATTAAATCGCCACCATATCCATTTTAAAAAATTAGCAGCCACATAACCCCCAAAGAGAGCACTGGTAATCCAAAGGGTAAGTGAATTAATAGAATTTGCAAAGAACCCCATAAAAACCCCTAAAAACACAACAACAAAAGAAGCGATATGGCTAGCCTTAATATAATGCTTGTGGGAAGCCTCAGGTTTAAAATACTTCTTATATATATCATTGACCAAATAAGCAGGACCGGCGTTGACAAAGGCAGAAAAGGTAGACATAAAAGCCGCCAACAAACCAGCCAACAATAATCCCTTTATGCCTACTGGGACGTGAAAATTAATTACTTTGGGCAAAATAACCTCCATATCGCCACCTGTTAAGGAGGTATCCGAAATCATCCCTGGTGTCAGAACTACAAGAGCTATCACCACAATACCGGTAATAAGCAGGTAACGCGGTATAAACAACACCAAATTAGTAAATCCGCTCATATACGCCGCTTCCTTAACCGTCTTGGTAGATAAAATTCGCTGAAGATCATAACTTGGCGTTGGACCGGCAATACTGGCAAAAAATCCTTTAAAAAGGGTCATTCCTATCAAGGCCCCGAACATTTTATAACCTTCGGAATCAATCAAATTATTAAAGGCCTGAAATTCCTGGTCCCAATGGGTACCCAATTCCCAGCCAAAAAATACATTCTTCCATTCGGCACTTATTACCGAATTTATTTCCACATCGGTAAAGGCAAAAAAAGCGTAACCAGCAACAAGTATCCCAGCGATAACCATAATAATATACTGCAGTACTTCCGTGGCCACCACAGAAAACATCCCTCCCTTTACCGTATAAATAGTAGTGAGAAAAATAATGATTACAGCATAGGTCTGCTCAGAGGTCAACATAAGCATATCACCCATATGTACGGCTAAATCCCAAGGTAAAATTATAGTTAAAAACTTACCTACCCCTTCAAAGAAATAAGCAATAAATCCCACTGCGGCCACAATGGCAAAAACGGCAACTATGCTATGGGAGGCCCTTCCGGCCCTATCATCTCCAAAACGGGTAAGTATCCACTCCGAACCGGTCATAATGTTAGACCTCCTTATCCAGACCGCCAGAAACATCATTACAAAAATTTGGTTCCATATAGGCCAAAGCCACATGAACATAAAGCTTTTCACCCCATAGAGAAATAAAATCCCTACCATCCAAGCCGTTCCTGAAACATCAAACATTCCAGAGCCATTACTAAGCCCCAAATAATACCACTTAATGTTGTTCCCCCCCAAGAAGTACGACTTTAGCCCCTTAGAAGCTTTTTTTGAAACCCATATACCTACGAAAAGTGTAAGTACTACATAAACAATAATTATCGATATATCAACTACATTCATTAAACTCCTATTTAAGGGTTGTTAAAAAGTATATCCAACTGTTGTCTTTGAAGTACCAAAAGTTAAAAAGAAGGTATT
>JBFHGV010000815.1:0-1547 GCA_041582955.1 Arenibacter sp. | reverse complement strand
CAGTCCATGACCTATATCCAAAAAAACCTGGGCATAGAAAACGAACCCATTATATGTTACAATGGGGCGTTGGTGCTACACGGTTCAAAAGAATTGTTCTCCACCTACATCCATATAGACGAAATTGCCTCCATATATGATATGGCCAACAAGGTCGGAATTCAGCTGGGCCTTTATTCTAACAGGGAATGGTATGTAGCAATGGACTCAGAGCGGGTACAAAAAGAAATAAAATATACCAAAACCCTTCCTATATACAGGAACACCGTAGAAACCATTGAGGACTGGAGGGATAGGAAAATGGGAGCCCACAAGATTATGCTGATGGGAAACAAAGAGAATACCAACGATCTTTTTCCCTTACTTCAAAATAATTTTTCAGAAACCTTAAACCTCTATCGATCCAATGACACTTTGATTGAGATTGCTCCTAAGACGGTTTCAAAATTGACCGCCATTAAACTCTTGCTTGAGGAGCATGAAAGCTTAAACAACGTGATAGCCTTTGGGGATAACTATAACGATATGGAAATGTTAGAGAACGTTGGCCTGGGAATTGCCGTGGGCAACGCTCGGGAAGAAGTAAAAAAGATAGCCAACGCAATTACCTTGGAAAACACCAAAGATGGTGTGGCCCAATTCCTAAAAAAGCATATTTTAATTTAATTATATTTGGCCCTACCAAAAGCAATTGAACAAACATTTATGAACGAACCTATCATTGCCAACGACACTGTTGTATTTGGACTTCTTACCTTATGTCTTGGATTTATATTTTACACCTCTTCCATAAAAACAGGTTTCTGGAAAAAATTCTATAATATAGTCCCTGCAGTCTTAATGTGTTATGTATTGCCATCTATCTTGGCCAGTAGTGGTTTAATTTCGGACGAAACCTCCAACCTATATTTTGTGGCCAGTAGGTATCTGCTTCCGGCAGCATTAATATTAATGACTTTAAGTATAGACCTCAAGGCCATATCCAACTTGGGGTCCAAAGCATTGATTATGTTCCTTACAGGTACTGTAGGTATAATCATTGGGGGACCATTGGCTATTTTGTTAATTTCCATTTTCTCACCGGAAACAGTGGGCGGCAATGATTTTGATGCCGTATGGCGTGGCCTGTCAACTATTGCGGGTAGTTGGATAGGTGGTGGTGCCAACCAAGCAGCCATGTTGGAAATATATCAGTATAACCCGGACAAATATGGGGGAATGGTATTGGTTGATATTGTTGTGGCCAATGTTTGGATGGCCATAATACTCTTAGGGGTGGGCAAAACCAAAAGTATAGATCGCTGGCTTAAATCTGATACTTCCGCTATTGAGCAATTACGAATAAAAGTTGCTGCATTCTCAGAAAAAATAACTAGGGTACCAAGCTCCAAGGATTATATCATGATGCTCTTTTTTGCTTTTACAGGTGTGGGTATTGCCCATTTTTTAGGAGACCATATCAGTGCTTTCTTAACCAAGAATTATGAAAGTGTAAGTGACAACAAAAGCTTTCTATCCTTTTTAGGTTCCAGTTTCTTTTGGATGGT
>JBFHGV010000814.1:0-1555 GCA_041582955.1 Arenibacter sp. | reverse complement strand
GATGAGAAGGTGAGGGAGTATACCCAAAAATTTGACGGTGTAGATGTGGTAGATCTTCTTGTTGGGCCTGCTGAACAGGAAGAGGCGAGGACCTTGGTGCCCAACGCCCTAAAATCAGCTATTGAACAAGCCAAGGAGAATATTGAAAAATTCCATAAAGCCCAACGAACCAACAAAGTTACTGTAGAAACTGCAGATGGGGTTCAATGTTGGCAGGAAAAGAGGCCCATTCAAAAAGTAGGTTTATATATTCCCGGGGGTACGGCACCTTTGTTTTCTACCATTTTAATGTTGGCCGTACCGGCCAATATTGCGGGTTGTAAGGAAATAGTATTATGTACCCCGCCCAATAAGGAAGGAAAAATACACCCAGCAATCCTGTATACGGCAAGCTTGTGCGGAGTCACTAAAATATTCAAGGTAGGAGGTATACAGGCCGTAGCCGGTTTAACATTTGGGACGGAGACCATTCCTGCGGTATATAAGATATTCGGTCCTGGAAATCAGTTTGTGACGGTGGCAAAACAAATTGCTACAAAGTATGGTGTTGCTATTGATATGCCGGCCGGTCCCAGTGAGCTACTGGTTATGGCCGATGATTCGGCCAATGCATCATTTGTGGCTTCAGACCTTTTGAGTCAGGCAGAACACGGTGCCGATAGTCAGGTTATCCTGGTGTCCACCTCCAAAGACCTAATAGATGCCGTAGAGGCTGAAGTGGACAAGCAGATTAAACTTCTGCCCAGAAAGGAGATTGCGGAAAAAGCCATCGCCAATAGTAAGCTGATTTATGTTGAAGATGGGCAAACAGCAGTAGATCTGATTAACGAATACGGTCCTGAGCACTATATACTTTGTGTAGAAAACGAAGAATTTTATTTAGATCAGACCTATAATGCAGGTTCTGTTTTTATTGGAAACTACACGCCAGAAAGTGCCGGGGATTACGCTTCGGGAACCAATCATACCTTACCTACCAACGGATATGCCAAACAGTACAGTGGGGTAAACTTGGATAGTTTTATGAAGAGCATGACATTTCAGAAAATATCGGAAAAAGGAATTCAAAATATAGGAAATACCATTGAGCTCATGGCAGAGGCAGAAGGGCTACAGGCACATAAAAATGCCGTTACCCTAAGGTTAGACAGTTTAAAATAGACTGCATGGCAGGTAATGGTAAAGTAATAATGAGATTTATGTCTGCAAGTAAAATTCTTTGGTATAGGTAGATAAATAATGGGATTGTCATCTTAGGGTCAGGTACCTAATTGTGGAAACAAAACAGTAATATGAAAACCAAAATATTTAATATTAACAATATAGTCAGGGAAAATGTAAAGGGATTAAGTCCCTATTCATCGGCTAGGGATGAATATATCTCTGATGGTTCCAAGATGGTATTTTTGGATGCCAATGAAAACCCATATGAGACAGGGGTAAATAGATATCCAGACCCACTTCAAAGGCGCTTAAAGGAGGCATTGACGGAAAAAAAAGGAGTGCCAGCCCAACAGATTCTTTTGGGCAATGGCAGTGATGAAGTGCTAGACCT
>JBFHGV010000813.1:0-1558 GCA_041582955.1 Arenibacter sp. | reverse complement strand
GCCAAAACCTCGGGACCAATTCCATCTCCCCCTAAAAGAGTTATTTTTAGATCCATATTGTTTATTATGCTACACTTTCAATTTTTACACCACTGGCTACTATGATATCGTGGATATCCTCGTCCATAATTTCCTTTTGCTTGTCCGCAAATTTCAAAAACTCTTGGTACACTACATCCAGTTGGGTCTTGGTAAGTTCGTAGCCCACATTCTTGGCCCTGTATGCCAATGCGGCCCTTCCACTTCTTGCGGTTAGGACAATAGATGACTCATTGACCCCAACATCTGCAGGATCAATTATTTCATAGGTTTCCCTGTTCTTGATTACACCGTCTTGGTGGATCCCTGAGCTGTGGGCAAAGGCATTTGCCCCAACTATAGCTTTGTTGGGCTGTACATATACCCCCATTTTTTGGGAAACCATCTGACTGGTGTCATACAATAATTTACTGTTTATGTTTGTATCCAAATTAAGGCTTGGGTGTTGCCTAAGGATCATCACCACTTCTTCAAGGGCGGTGTTTCCCGCACGTTCACCAATACCGTTAATGGTGCATTCTATCTGTCTTGCACCGTTGATCACTCCGGCAATAGAGTTGGCGGTGGCCAAACCTAGGTCATTGTGGCAGTGGCAGCTCAAGATAGCTTTGTCTATACCTTTTACATTTTCCTTTAGGTATTTTATTTTGGCCCCGTATTCCTCTGGAAGACAATATCCGGTGGTGTCTGGAATATTTAGAACGGTGGCCCCGGCCTTTATAACGGCCTCACATACCCGTGCCAAAAATTCATTATCGGTCCGGCCTGCATCCTCAGCGTAAAATTCCACATCCTCTACAAACGTCTTAGCATAGCTTACCGCTTCAACCGCCCGTTCTATTATTGCGTCCTTATTGGAGTTAAACTTAAATTTTATGTGGGACTCAGAGGTTCCTATACCGGTATGTATTCTTGGTTTTACGGCGTATTTCAGGGATTCGGCAGCCACTTCTATATCCTTTTTTACAGCTCGGGTAAGACCGCAAACTGTTGCATTTTTTACAATTTTTGTAATCTCCTGAACAGAATTAAAATCACCCGGACTGGAAATAGGGAACCCAGCTTCTATGATATCTACTCCTAAAAGATCCAATCTTTCGGCGATTATCAATTTTTGCTCGGTATCCAATTTACATCCTGGTACCTGCTCTCCATCTCTTAGTGTTGTATCAAAAATTTGTACCTTATCTTTGCTCATTATATTTACGTAATTTTAGGTGCGCTATACGAATATAGTACTAGTAGGTTAGCTAGGCTTAACTGTAAATGGGCATTTACAACGTTAAATAACTTTTTAGAGTATATAAATCACTGAATATCAATAGTATAAACCTTTATTATTACGATGACAAATGCGCATAAAGATGCATTATTCGTTCTGGTCAAATCACTTTCCAAGTCAGAAAAACGTCAATTTAAATTGTACGTTGGTCGCTTGGGAGTGAATACAGATGCCAAATTCCTGGCCCTTTTCAATTTATTGGATAAGATTAAGGTATACGATGAAAAATTAATTCTG
>JBFHGV010000812.1:0-1566 GCA_041582955.1 Arenibacter sp. | reverse complement strand
GTATATTTGTAACGTGAAATTTAAGCAAGCTGTTTTTTGGGCTGTAAGTCTTAAGAAAACAAAAATATGAGAAAGTGGACAAGTTATTTGTTCCCCGTTATCATGATTTTTATTCTTGTTAGTTTTGGGTTTAGACCGGTTAAGTGCGTGGTTCCTGTAGCGTTAAGAGTACATGGGCCTACTGAAGTTTTGTTTCCCAAACACAAAACCATTTTAAAATCTTCTATGGTTGCGCCACCCTTTTTAGGTACTTCCTATAACGGGTTTAAAGAGGCTTTGGCCTTTAAGGAATCTCAAGGAAATTATTTTACTACCAATGCATTGGGGTATCTTGGAAAATACCAATTTGGTATTGGTACGCTGGAGTTGCTTGGTGTGTACAATGCTACCTTGTTTCTTAACGATCCCATTTTGCAGGAGAGGGTATTTCATACCAATCTTTCCAGGAACAAATGGATACTAAGAAGGGATATTAAACGCTTTGTAGGTAAGGTGATCAATGGACAGGAGATTACAGAATCGGGAATATTGGCAGCGGCACATTTGGCCGGGGCCGGGAATGTAAAAAAATATTTAAGGTCCTATGGACAATTAAATGTTAATGATGATTTTGGGTCATCGGTTTCATATTATATCAAGAAATTCTCTGGTTATGATATGTCGCATGTACCGTCAAGGAGAAATCCCAGAATATAGCAACTACGTAAATAGGAAAGTAGAAAGCCTTAACATGCAAATGTCAGGGCTTTTTTTTATGCATGTAAAATAAATATAGTAGGTCTTTTGTGCAGGTCTACCGTGGTTTTTTGCCATTCTTGAGCCGTTTTTGTGGCTATAAATTCCGTTGGCAGGGTAATGTCGCAGGCAATGCAGATCAGGGTCTGGGGGGAAAGAGTTTTGGTTAATTCGGCCAGGAGCTTATCGTTTCTATAGGGGGTTTCTATAAAAATTTGAGATTGATTGCTGTCCCTGGACAGTTTTTCATACTTTTTAATGCTTCGCTTTCGCTCGGCGGTCTCTATGGGTAAATAGCCATTAAAGGCAAAACTTTGTCCGTTTAGTCCGCTGGCCATTAGCGCAAGGAGAATGGAGGAGGGGCCTACCAAAGGAACTACCTGTATGCCTTTTTGATGGGCTATACGAACAATGTCGGCCCCAGGGTCAGCAATTCCGGGGCAGCCTGCTTCCGAAAGTATTCCTACATTGAATCCGTGAAGACAAGGGTCTAGAAAGGTAGGGATGATTTCAGCTTCGGTAAATTTATTGAGTAGGTTGATCTCAAGGCTGGGTTGTGATTTTTTTGAACTTATTTTTTTTATAAAATGCCTAGCGGTTTTTTCATTTTCTACAATGTAATGGTCAATTTCCTCTATGGTTCTTTTGATGGATATGGGTAGAACTTCCAATGGCTCATTGTCTCCCAATGTGGTAGGTATTAGATAGAGTTTCCCGAGATTGCCTTTAAATTGATCCATTTTAGTTAGGGGTATTTTGGTTTAAGTTCCGTGCTATAATAGAGCAAGCCTTATCAATTAAATGATAAACCTCCTCAAACCTATCTTCACC
>JBFHGV010000811.1:0-1581 GCA_041582955.1 Arenibacter sp. | reverse complement strand
TTCTTTTTTTAAGAATATATTATAGTAGTCCCAAACTAAAATACCTGGCGGTACAATCTTTACTTTTGTGCCGCCTTGTGTGGGGTTGGAGGACTTGGTGCTATAATAATTGATAAATAGCCCCATCTTCCGCTGGTAACTTTTTTAAGGTTACTCTTTACGGATAGATTGGGGTATACTATATAATAGATAAAGTTGTTAAGCAAATGATTACAGGAAAGAATTATATTGGTAATTCCCAAAAGGCTTCGGGAAACAATACCCATAAGACGATTGACCCCAAGCTAAATGTAGAGAATCCCACAATATTTGTAGAAGCTACGGATGATGAGGTAAACCAGGCTGTAGACTTGGCTTGGTCTGCCTTTAAGGAATACAGAAAAGTTTCAGGAGAAAGAAGAGCTGAATTTTTGAATGCCATAGCAGATGAGATCATGGCATTGGGTCAGGATTTGATAGACGCCTATACAACAGAATCAGGACTTCCGGAAGGCCGTGCCATTGGGGAGCGTGGTAGGACTATATTTCAATTGCGTTCCTTTGCTGCATTGGTGTCCAATGAGGACTGGAGGGAGAATACTTTTGATGAGGCCATTCCGGATAGGGAGCCATTGCCTAAAGATGATTTAAGAAAGACCTTAATTCCCATAGGTCCTGTTGCTGTTTTTGGAGCCAGTAATTTTCCATTGGCTTTTTCTACTGCAGGAGGCGATACGGCAAGTGCCTTAGCTGCGGGATGTACCGTAGTGTCCAAAGCACATGAGATGCATTCTGGAACGGCAGAATTAGTAGCCTCTGCAATTATAAAAGCGGCGGAAAAAACGGGTATGCCAAATGGAGTGTTTTCCAACTTAGTGGGCAGGGGAATAACAGTAGGAACCACCCTGGTAAATCATCCTAAACTAAAAGCTGTTGGGTTTACAGGGAGTATAGTAGGGGGTAGGGCCTTATTTGACCTGGCCTCACAACGCAAAGAGCCTATTCCGGTTTTTGCCGAAATGGGAAGTGTTAATCCTGTGTTGATTACCCCTAATGCCATAGCTGCCAGATCTGAGGAAATTGCCAGTACTTATGCTGGTTCCATTACTTTGGGAGCCGGGCAATTTTGTACCAATCCAGGCCTTATATTGACCATAGAAGATGACAATACCAAGGCTTTTATAAAAGATTTGGCAGAGAAGACCATAGCAATTGAACCCCAGTGTATGCTCCATCCAAAAATTAAAAATGGTTTTAAGGAAAACGGAACTGCTGTGGTAGCCCAGAATGGGGTGGAAGTAGAAGGTAAGATAGAGGTAGGAGTGAAAGAAAATTATGCCGATTCGCAAATTGTTAGTGTAAGTGGAGCGGAATTTTTGGCCAATCCCAAGATACATCAAGAAGTTTTTGGTCCCTTTTGTGTCGTGGTGAAAAGTAAGGATGAACAGGAATTACTCAGTATAATCGAAGGTTTGGAAGGACAGTTGACCGGTACTATTATAGCTGAAGAGGAAGATTGTAATACGCTGGGAGACATTGTAGATGCTCTGGAGAATCGTGTAGGACGGATTATCTTTAACGGGGTGCCCACTGGAGTGGAAG
>JBFHGV010000810.1:0-1600 GCA_041582955.1 Arenibacter sp. | reverse complement strand
GGGCAGTACGCGAACAACTCAATTGTAAGTAGCGTGAATAGTTAAAATAGAGATTTTCCAATTCTAAACTTGGACCATTTTTAACCAATTTATCCGTGGTAAGGCCCAACGGGATATAATCCAATTCCAACTTGCAACGATCCATCAAGCTTGACACATCTTCTATATGTCTCTTTTTCAAGTTTTCATAACCCAATGCAACCGCTGCCCCCAGGGTATTTTCATTGTCTGCCCCAAAATCGCGCCCTTTAAAAGACGGGTAAACCGGTAAATAATCCGTGTAAGCCGAAACATATATTCTAACATCTTTTGCATTTTCAACCCTTATGGAACCATCTTGCTGTGCTGTTATTTTTGCATTGCCTGCCTCTACAAATACCCTTTTTTCAAATTGAACGGGGTCACTAACCATGGGAGCTTCACCATGTAAAATCAACACATTTCCTTTGGCATTTATGTTGGAAATTTTATGCAAAGTACTGGCCTTTATAGTGAGGTTAATTACCGCATTTTCGGCAGTATATCGCATGGCTACCACATCGTTGGGGTAACTGCAGAAATATTCTCTTGAAAAATTTGCATTGCCAATACTATACTTTACATACCCAACTCCAGAAAAGGCATCCAAGGAACGGCTGTAATTACGTACGGACGCACTATCGTGATCTGTAGAAATAAACAGGTCTGTAAAAGGAGCGTAATTCCCTAAGGGTTGTTGGCTACTTAGGTATTTGGTAGACATGGCTTCCATGCTATTTTCTGAAGTACCATAGGCGCCTTGTCTATATGCCTCGCGAACTTTTTCAAAATTTTTATAAGCCCCTACTCTTGTTCCGGATTGCTCTATTTCATTTAAGCCCCTTTTGCTATTCATCCACAGGGTAATGTCGTTCAACATCAGGTGTTCTTCTTCTATTCCACCGGAAAACATAGCCCCCAATCGGCCATTTCCCAAAGGCAACGCTTCTTGCATATACCCCCCTTTTCGGTAGTCTTTTCTTTGCGCTTCCGTGAAGTTACTAGCAGGCTCGTCATAGGTCAACAAAAATTGAGCATGTAACTTTACCGAAAAAATAATTAGCAATACCAATAAACAATTTCTCATTTAATTCTTATTAATTTGGCTGAGGTGTAATGCCCCTTAATGTCATATAGCCTTGACACAACTTTTGTGCATCATTATTTGTCTATTAGGTTTTATTTATTGATATACTTTCCTATTTAACATCTTTACAGTACTGTTTATTTTGTTGGCCGTATCCACATACAATGTCCGCCTCCCGGCGCCATTACGGCCTTAATAACATCTCCTTTTTTAACTTTGCCGTTCCTAACCTGATAAGCTTCCGGAGTGGATTTACAATGGGTTTCAGAGGTGTCTTCATAAAAGGTGATATCGTATTCCTGATCGGCCTCCAAAAAGTCCAGATCAATGTCCAGTGCCCCTCCTTGTTGGTTGTACACACTGCCAATAAACCATTCCTTACCCTGGCGCCTTGCCGTTGTAATATATTCGCCTATTTTGGAATGTAGAATCTGGCTCTGGTCCCATTTCCCAACAGGCATTTTTTGAATAAATTCAAAAAGATCTGCCTTGGCC
>JBFHGV010000809.1:0-1601 GCA_041582955.1 Arenibacter sp. | reverse complement strand
CTACGGCTGTATTCTCATCTATTTTTTGTGTTGGGAAATTCTCCGGCATTATACCCAAGAATTCATGGGCACCACTAAAATCCGATATATTTTTTTGCTCGGTCGGGTCTGCCACAATGCTTACCTCCCAACCCATCCTTGCGGCAAAACCACATAGTTGTACGGCATCGTGTTCTGCGCCAATAATAAATAGCTTAAAACAGGGTTGCAACTGTTGTTCAAAAACCAGGTGCTCCTTTGGCACGGTATAGTCCGGAAAGAAAGGAAGTTCTTTGTTTTTCAATGATATAACAGATCCATAGGCGGCACTTACTCCCTCTTCTTTCTTATAATAGGAACGTATTGTAAAATGTTCCCGGCCCTGTAGTGCTTCATCAAAGGTTTGCAAAAAAATGTTATCTGGAAGAAATGGTTCCAAGAGGATATAGAGTACCCCTTCACAGCCCAATCTATACCTTCCGTCATAGGTCATTACTTTGGCCAGCTGGTCTACAAATACGGATTGAGCCTGTCTGACGACCTCTTTTTCAACACATCCACCACTTACAGCGCCTACCATATGTCCGTCTTCCCTAATCAACATTCTAACCCCAGGCCTTCTGTAGGAAGATCCGTCCAAGGCTACGACAGTGGCTAGAACAGTCTTTAGTCCCTGGTTTTTGGCTAATTGGTATTCCGTTATGATCTGTTTTAATTCATGTGTCATAATTACAGCAGGCTTCTTGTGGGGATAAACACTACATATTCTCCTATTTTATAAACTTCTTTATTGGGTTCTACCACTATAAATCCGTCCGTAGATACTAAACTGCTTAGATCTCCTGAGCCGTTTTCCTTAACTAGGGAAGCTTGTAGTTTACCGTCCAAGAAGTGTAGTTTAGCCCTGAGCAATAAGGTTAGCTCCCCTTTAATATTCACCTCTTCCTTAAGGGCAACTTTAATTTCATAAAGCGGAATGCCCAATGACTGTTTAAGCCAATCCTTAAAATAAATAGTGTAATTAACAAAGGTGGAAACGGGATTGCCAGGGAAGGAAAAAACCACTGTCCCTGTTTCCTTCTGGACCCCGAACCAAAATGGTTTTCCGGGCCTTTGCTTTACCCCGTGGAAGATTTTTTCTACTTTTAGTTCATTTAGTACCTCAGGGATAAAATCATATTTCCCTTTGGATACCCCTCCACTCAATAATATCACCTTATGTTCTTGCAGGGATTGCCGCAGCACCTTTCGTATGCTTTCCTTTTCGTCTGGTAAATGCAATGGTGTAGGGGCTATACCTTCCTGTTCAAGAGCGGCATATAGGGTATGTATGTTAGATTTACGTATCTGGTGGGGTAAAGGAGTTTCCGCTACGTCTACCAGCTCATTACCTGTGGAGACAATGGCTATACTGGGAAGCGCTCTTACTTTAAGGTTAGATTTTCCCACGGCTGCCAATACACCAATTTCGGCCGGGGTTATGGAACTGAACTTGCGCAATACTACGGTCCCTTTTTTTTGATCGCTGCCCTTGCGATGGATGTCCTGTCCCTTTGTGGGGTTCTTGATTAGGGTGGCCCAACCATTTTCTATCACCACATGCTCGTACATGATTACTGTAT
>JBFHGV010000808.1:0-1604 GCA_041582955.1 Arenibacter sp. | reverse complement strand
CTCTAAAAGAATTGAATATTTCCTTGGTAATATTAGCTTTGGGATGCGAAGAGAATGGGGTTTTAGGATCCGTAATTTTATAATCCGTGTATTTGGAATCGAACATGGAAAATCCATCATGGTGCTTGGTAGTAAACACAACGTATTTCATGCCCGCACTTTTTGCTGCCTTGGCCCATTTGTCAGGATCAAATTTTACGGGATTAAAAGTTTTCTGCAACCCTTCATATTCCTTCTTATAAGTATTGTAATCACCGGGATTGGAGCCTTTGGTACGCTCACACCAGCCATACTCTTCAGGGCAAAGTGACCATGATTCCACAATACCCCATTGGCTATAGGTACCCCAGTGCATTAAGAGTCCAAATTTCAAATTTTGCCATTCCTCCAACTTTTCAAGAACAAGGGGATCTGTTTCAGGAACATATCTTTCGTCTTCATATATGGCCTGTGAATTGACCAACTGAAAGCCAAACACTCCTACCAGGACCATAAATAACCGCCCACAATTCTTACTTACTATACCCATCTTAAACTATTTCTAATTAATTATTATTTCATCGGCAAACATCCAGGACGGCAATCCCGCGGCATGGTGCCAATAGGGAGTTTTGGCATTTAACGCTTTTACCTTTATATAACGCGCCTTTTGGTGATCAAAATCCAACTTAAAATACTGAATATCATTCACCTTACTTTCCTTTGTTAAAGGCGATGCATTTTGAATTTCCCCCAAACCAGTGTACACTTCCCCATCCAAGGATCCGGAAAAGCTCACAGTTGTAGGGAAGAACACCACATGATTGGTTACCTGTAAAAAAGCAGTAGAAATAGTGCTGATTTCCATAGGTTCGCCCAGGTCTACCACAACCTCCATATCATTTCCTTCATACCCCAACCAATTTGCGTAAAAACTACTACCGCCCAAGGCACCGTCTGTCAATACCATGGGGTCTTCCTGGGCATACTTTTTGGGCTTTGTATTACTGGTCACTTTTTTACCTATAGCCTTATTGGGCATACTAGCGACTTCCAAAGCCGACATATAGTTGGCAAGATACTCGGTAACGGTAAAGCCCATTTCATTCATAAGTACCACATTGTTGCCGGAACAGGTCTCTCCAAAATTATCCAATAAGGTAACAACCATGGGATTTATTGTTATTTTGCCCGTATCACTCTCATCCAAAAGCCTAAAAGTGTCTGTTAGGTTTTTTCTACTGGCTTCCAATACCGCGTAGTCTATTCCCAATCTAGCCATTTTCACACGTGCCAATAATTCCGGTTTATCTACGACCACCTCTTCGGCCAGATTAAACAATTCTGAGTATTCCAACAGTAGTTCCGGTCTTAAATAAGACGTAAAAGCTTCAGAAGGGTCTCCATAAAGGAACAAGAAAAAATCTTTGTCCTCGGCAATCTGGGCATGAATCCTATCTATATATTTTTTAATATATACTCCCGCCTCCCCATAGTAACCATGGGTAAAATCCGTAATCAAATCTTCCAATTCCCTTTCCGGATTCCACAAAAGTTGGGCGGTTATGTAAGACCTCAATTCAAAAAGTTCACTAGGGTGATGACTGTGTTGCTCAAAGACCCAT
>JBFHGV010000807.1:0-1611 GCA_041582955.1 Arenibacter sp. | reverse complement strand
TTTAGGTAATCTTTATGGGAGTTGTCTAGAAAGTTGAGGTATTCATTGGCATGGCACATGGCATAGGCCAATTGTTGTACCATATTGGCACCGGCGTTGCCATAAAGGGATGCGTCAACGCTTAAGGTGTAGGGATGCTCCTCTTTAATGATCTCACCCAATAAGTTATGATCTTTATTTAGGTTGTAATACCAGTTGCCGGTCCTGGCCAAATGTCCAATAATATCTATATTTAAAAAAACTTGTCCGCCATGCCTCTCAGCGGTATCCAAAATAGATTTTACATAGGTGGGGGATAGGAATTGTAGAGCGCAATAGACTGCTGTTGTTTTTAGATCAATATCCTTAACCAGAGAGGGGAAGTCTATGTCCTGGGAGGGAATTGAAAAATGTAGGCTTTCCGCACCGGAGCTTAGGGCGTCTTTAGCTTTGAGGTTCGTCTGTTCCGCATTTCCTGCATAAAGGGTCTCTCCAATATTCCATTCCGTTTCCCTGCTAGGGCTATTATTTTTATCCCCTAGCTCTTCATCCTGATGGTAGAATGGCTTTACTTTGATTCCTTCAGGGGATTCCCATACCAAACTCTGGTTATAGTCCTTACCTTGGAGATCAAATTGGATCTTTTGTTTCCAAGCCTTGGAAGAAACCTCGGGGAAATCACTAAATAGTCCGGAGCTACTCATCGTTATTGGTTTTTATGCTGTCCTCATATTCAATTAAATAAATTTCCTCATTTTTCTTTTTTAAATAGTATTGCTCTCTTGCAAATTTTTCCAGTTCTTCCGGATCGGATAATTTTTCTATTATTTTTTTATCCTTTTCTATTTCTTCGTGAAGAAAATCGCGTTGTTTTTCCAGGTTGTCTATTTGCTTTTTAAGTTCCCAATGGATCAAGAGCGAGTTGGTGTCAAAGAAAACCATCCATATCACAAAAACCGTCAATACCAAGACGTACATATTGGTGACGACCCCAAACCATTTTTTCTTCCTTATGCCTTTGATTCCCATTTTTGGTTATCCTAATTTATCGTTTATAATAGTCCTTACAATATCTACAGCCACTGTGTTGTATTTATTATTGGGAATAATTATATCCGCATATTCTTTGGTAGGTTCAATAAACTGGTTGTGCATGGGTTTTAAAGTGTTTTGATAACGGGTCAAAACCTCATTTAGGTCCCTGCCCCGTTCATTGATGTCCCTTTTTAGTCTTCTTATCAATCGCTCGTCCGAATCGGCATGGACAAATATCTTAATATCGAACATTTCCCGTATTTTGGGGTTGGTCATGATAAGGATCCCCTCCACGATCATTACCTTTCTAGGGTGGGTGAGGATGGTGTCCTTTGTGCGATTGTGTTTTATAAAGGAATATACGGGCTGGTGAATGGGGTTGCCGCTCTTTAATTCCTGTAAATGGCCGCACAACAATTCAAAATCTATGGCACGGGGGTGGTCAAAATTTATTTGGGTCCGTTCGTCAAAGGCTAAATGGGATAGGTCGTTGTAGTATGAATCCTGTGAAATTACCCCTACTTCCTCATCTGGTAACTCGTTTATGATTTGATTTACTACGGTGGTTTTGCCACAACCCGTTCCACCTGCTATTCC
>JBFHGV010000806.1:0-1619 GCA_041582955.1 Arenibacter sp. | reverse complement strand
AGCTATCTGGAATATTACGCCATCCTAAAACACAAAGTGGAAAAAGGAACGTATTTCAATGGAGAGGGAATAGAAGTTCCCCGGTATATTCAAGATCATGACTTGGACAGCTCCAATATTTTGTTTTTAGAATACCATATTGGCTACTGGCTTTTGGATAAAAAACCCTTGACAAAAATTTCTACCCACCCCAGCAACATTTGTAAGATAGAGATGTTTCCCTATAGTGGGACAACCAGAAAAACGGCCATGGAAGAAATAACATATCTCTTGGAGGACATCCAACCTACTTTGGTCATTACAAGGGATAAGGAAAACATTTTCGCTAAGGAAAATACTACTGAAAATGCGTATACAAGAAACTACCTAAATCAACATTACCGCATCATACAGGTCATTGATCATGCAGAAATCTGGCAGCGATTAGAGTAATTCCAAATTGGCTTTAAATAGGGCTGCATACTTTTTTATGGTCGACTTGTCAAATGCTGTTTCCTCGTCTATCCTCCCGATCACCCGTGCTTGAGTCTTTTTCACAATAATACTTTCTGTGGAAGGGTGCTCCTTCCCGCTAAAAATAATGGACACGTCGTACCCTTTCATTTTCAACCAGTTGATGGTCAATAAGGAATGATTGATGCTCCCCAGGTAGTGTCTACAAACCACAACAACCTTATAAGTTGGCATAATAATGTCCAGAATGGTGTCCGAATCATTTAAAGGCACCAATAAGCCACCAGCCCCTTCTATGACCAAATGGTTTTCGGTCACAGGTTCATGTATATTGTTAACATCTATGATAACCCCTTCCAATGCTGCAGCCGCATGTGGACTCATCGGAGTTTTTAGGGCATAGCTATTTTTATGGATCACCGTTTTTTTGTTGGAAACCAAATCAGCTATTTTATGACTATCCGTATATTCCAGTTCACCAGCTTGAATGGGTTTCCAATAATCTGCTTCCAAGGCTTCCACAATGATGGCAGAGGCAATGGTCTTTCCTACTTCGGTAGAGATTCCAGTAACAAATATTCTTTTCATGGACTTAGAGATGTACTAGGGTTGTGTAATAATATTACAATTTAAACATTTGTACTTTTTCTTTTCGAAAAATGGAAAAAGTTTATAAAATAGGGTTTTTCTGTTATAATATGTTTCTGAACGACGAGCTTTGCAATTGGGACAGACTATTAATTCCCCTTGATCATCCACAGCGTAGTTCCTGATTTCATTGTAAATTTCCAAAGCTTCTTCCTTGTCACTGGAATACACCAAAAGTTTGACACCACCAATCGCATTACTGATCAAAGGATCTGAGTTCAGCGTATTTTCATCCCTTAGAAACACCCGTATGCCTTCAGCTTCGAGTCGGCCCTTAATAATTTGCACATCGGCAACGTATTCAAAAGCCCCCAACGTATAAAATTCCTGACCCATGTTGATTTTTATATGAAAATAGCCAATAATCTTAATACTTCGGCAATTTCGGTTTTCGTATTGTACGCATGCAGACAAAACCGCAACCGCTCTTGCCCCTCCTTAACCGTTGGTGATAGAATTGGTTTAACGTCGAACCCTTTTTCTCGGAGTTGCCCAGCAATATTCTTAACACGATCATT
>JBFHGV010000805.1:0-1626 GCA_041582955.1 Arenibacter sp. | reverse complement strand
TACTTTCTTGTTCTTTACAGTTGGGATTAAGGATTAAAAAAGTCCGATTCTTGGTTATATTTGTCGGAAAACTAATTGATGTTGAATATACTTTTTATTGTTCTTGGACTTGTTTTGTTGATTGTTGGAGGAAACTGGCTTTTAAAGGCAGCTGTAGCATTATCGTTGAAGTTGAGCATCCCCAAAATTGTTATAGGGATGACGGTAGTGTCCTTTGCTACTTCGGCTCCAGAGTTGATTGTGAGTGTCAATGCTGCTTTGGAAGGTTTTCCCGATTTGGCCCTGGGGAATGTAGTAGGGTCCAATATAGCCAATTTGGGGCTGGTATTGGCCATTACCATTATTTTGAGCAGTATTAATGTTAGGAAAGGGTTTTATACCACAGATTGGCCTGTTATGATGTTGGCCTCCATATTGTTTTTTGGATTTATTTATTTTGATGGGGAGATTCAACGATATGAAGGACTTATCATGGTGCTGGTGCTCTTTTTCTTCTTGGTATATCTATTGCGCTTTCAAAAATCTGCTGTGGTTGATGAAATGCCCGAAGACGATGAGCCCCTGCCATTGTATAAAACCGTACTTTATCTTGGGATAGGAGGATTGGCCCTGTGGGGTGGTTCTGAGCTATTGATTAAAGGCGCGGTAGGGTTGGCAACTTTCTATGGCGTAAGCGAAAGGGTAATTGCTGTAACCGTTGTGTCTATAGGGACCAGTATACCGGAATTGGCAGCATCAATTATTGCCGTCTTAAAAAAGGAGAAAGCTATTTCTCTTGGGAACCTTATTGGTTCCAATATCTTTAACCTTCTGGCCGTATTGGGGATTACTGCTATGGTGACCCCTATAAAAGTATTGGATCAACGCCTATTGACCAATGATATTTTTTGGATGCTGGGGGTTTCTTTTTTAGTCCTGCCCTTGGTGTTTTTGCCAAAGGGACTTCGTTTGGGGTGGAAAGATGGGGTAGTATTGTTGGGGGTCTATGTGGCCTTTGTCTATTTAACTATTACCTAGTATCCCCGGAATTTAGGGAGGTCAATATATATCGGAAGGAGGTATTACGGGATTCGCAGGTTCCGTTGGGAGAACTGCACCTTGCAACTGAATGTGAGTTGGAAATAATTGCGATTACGGATTCTAGGCTAAAATGGTAAAGTGTTTTCTTATATAAGGTAATAAAAAGGGTAGTTATAAAATGGTAGGCAAGGGGACGGACTGTTGGGCATAAGGCTTCCCTAGCCCTGATAAGGTATTTTGTTTAGGCTGTCCTATGTTCCGTCTCCATAGGCAAGTTGAATTTAAGGGACAAGGCAATGGGTGGAGTTCAGGGCAATTTGGCGTTATGAATCCTGGTACGGTCTTATTTGGGGTCATCACAAAAAAAAGCCGCCCCTTTTAATGAAAAAAGGAACGGCTAGTAAAAATAATCAACAATTATTTTTATTTACTTTTTATATTTCTACCGATTTAACGGTTTTAACAATTCTACCGGCTATTTTGTATGGATCACCGTTAGAAGCTGGTCTTCTGTCTTCCAACCAACCTTTCCAGCCTTTTTGAACTGTAATGATCGGAATTCTAATAGAAGCTCCCCTGTCGGAAATACCATAGCTAAAGTCGTCT
>JBFHGV010000804.1:0-1630 GCA_041582955.1 Arenibacter sp. | reverse complement strand
GGAAAGGTGAGAGACTTGGATTATAAGACCTTGAGATATCCAGGGCACTACGCCTGGGTGCAACAACAGCTTGCAGGTTTTAAAAATGCGGATGCATCTCTTAAGACCCTTCAGGAGAAAATGGAAAGTGAAATTCCCCATATCGAAAACGACCAAATTGTACTATATGCCGCTGTGGAAGGCAAGGATATGCACGGGGTGCTTAGAAGGAGCGAGGTCTCCAAGCTGATATTCCCGCAAAAAGTAGGGATACACAGACTAAGGGCCATACAGACCACCACGGCGGCACCCATGGTTCAGGCTGCATTTATGTTAATGGAGTCCGAACACAAGGGAGTTGTTCTGCAAAGTCAGATAGATCCAAAACCTTTCTTGAACGGTAACTTTATAGCACCTATTTATGGCTACATTGTTTAAGCTGAAATTGAGTTAGAATACTATTTTGGCCATTTGTTATTTTTACTTCAATTAAATTATTTTAACATAATGTAAAATCATTGTTAAGACCCTTTTCCTTTGGCCAAAAATGCGTAATATTATTTTTTAATATTTAAAATATCTATTTACACCTTAAATTCAACCTAATGAATCGGCTAATTATCCTCCTTTTAACACTAGTTTTTATTGCCTGCAATTCACGCCAAAACAGCATTACCATTTTACAGGTACCCGGTAAAGATCAGTACAGTATTATTGATGAAAATGGAATATCCATTTTGGCAAGTGGGAGGTATGTGACACCAGTAGGGGATAAATTGCGGATTACACATGATCCTTTTGGGATGGCCGTTTCTCCTGATGGGAGCAAGGCGGTTACCCTGCACAATGGGGTCTTTACAGTAATTGACGTCGCCTCCTTGGAGTCGGTCAGGATTCCCAGCTATGATGGCAGTATACCGTCACCTTTGGCCAAGGGTTCTTTTTTGGGGGTTGAATTTGCCCAGGATTCCAAAACGGTTTATTTAAGTGGGGGAGATACGGGAGCTGTTATCCAATACGATGTGGAGAATCTTGTAAAAGTGGATTCCATCTCCTTGAACGGTATGGTTGACGGGAAGGATTATCAGGATAGTTTTACTTCCGATCTGAGGATCAATGAGGACGAGAACGAACTGCTGGTGTTGGATCGCGGCAATTTTAGACTGGTGCGTATCGATCTGGATACCAAAAAAATAAAGGGGAGTGTTAATGTTGGAAGACAGCCTTTTGGCTTGGCCATCAGTCCCGATAAAAAGCAGGCCTTTGTGGCCAATGTCGGGGTGTATTCCTATCCTTTGATAGAGGGCGCCACTCCTGCCAATTACGATTCCTTAATGATTTCCCATCACCCCTATGGGGACAACACCAAGGAATCCATAGAGGGTACCGAAGTGGAAGGACGAAAGATCCCAGGCTTGGGGAGTCCGTTGCATCCGGATGCCATGAGTGTTTTTACTATAGACCTGGACAACAACAAGGTGATCAAAAAATTTAAAACGGGACATCAAATAGGACAGACCGTGGAGGATGCTGAAGTGGTTGGTGGCGCAAGTCCCAATTCCATTGCCGTAGGGAAACAATTTGCCTATATAACCAATGCCACCAACGACAATATCACCATCATTGATCATTTAAGCCAGGAAATTGTAGG
>JBFHGV010000803.1:0-1638 GCA_041582955.1 Arenibacter sp. | reverse complement strand
TATTTTCACCGACTCGGCAACGCCTTTCACCAAATTTTCGGCCGACTTGTCCGCCATGCGCTCCAAAGGTATCAATTGGTCTTTGGTAAGCACGTATAGGTCTGCATAATTCCTTAGTAGTCCTTCTTTGTACAATAGTTCCACGGTCTCATCCCCCAAACCTTCAATATCCATAGCCTTACGGGAGATAAAGTGCTGAATTCTTCCCGTAATCTGTGGAGGGCACCCGTATTCATTAGGGCAGTAATGTTTCGCATCGCCCGGGGTACGCTCTAAGGGGGTATTGCATTCAGGGCAAATAGAAATATATTGGGTAGGTTGTGATTGGATGGTTCTTTTGGTAAAGTCCACACCTACAATTTTTGGGATGATCTCCCCTCCTTTTTCCACAAAAACGGTATCTCCCACCCTAATATCCAGTTTCTCTATCTGGTCCGCATTATGCAAGGAAGCCCTTTTTACCGTGGTCCCTGCCAAGAGTACCGGTTCCAAATTGGCCACGGGCGTTATAGCCCCTGTACGCCCTACTTGGTAAGAAATCTCATTTAAAACGGTGGTAGCCTGCTCTGCCTTAAACTTATAGGCCATGGCCCAACGAGGGGATTTTGAAGTGTACCCCAGTTCTTCCTGATGCTGTAAACTGTTCACCTTTATGACCACACCATCGGTTTCATAGGGCAACTCATGTCTATGTTTATCCCAATAATCAATAAACTCCAACACCTCGGCCGTAGTTTTGCACAATTTAGCCTCTTTGGGGACCTTAAATCCCCAATTCCGTGCCTTTTCCAATAATTGTATTTGGGATTGGACCCCTAAATTGGTACCTACAATACTGTATAACAAACAATCCAATGGACGTTCTGCAACTAGGGTGCTATCTTGCAATTTTAAACTCCCCGAGGCCGTATTCCTAGGGTTCATATAGGGTTCTTCCCCATTCTCCAACCTTTCCTGGTTCATTTTGGCAAACCCTTCAAAAGGCAGTACAATCTCACCTCGGATATCAAATTTTGGCGGATAATCACCCTCTAGGCGCAAGGGCACCGATCGTATAGTCTTGATGTTATTGGTAACATCATCACCCTGAAAACCATCTCCCCTAGTCAGCCCCCGTACTAATCTGCCTTGCTCATAAGTAAGACTAATAGAAGCCCCATCGTATTTTAGCTCACAGGTAAATTCAACTGCAGCGTCGCCCAGTATTTTTTGAATCCTTTTTTCCCAATCCTCCAAATCTTCCTTGGAATAGGAATTATCCAGAGAATACATCCGTTGCCCATGCACAACCGTTTCAAAATTTTTCGTAATTGCCCCTCCTACCCTCAAAGTTGGGGAACTGGGATCATAAAATTCAGGGTGTTTTCCTTCTAATTCCTGGAGCTCCTTTAGCTTCATGTCAAACTCATAATCAGATATGGTAGCCTTATCCAACACATAATAGTTGTAATTATGCTCGCGGAGTTCTTTTCGAAGAGCTTCTATTTTTTGTTTTATTTCCATTTATAACTGATCCATTTTAATCCATTTTGGCAATGGTAGCGGTTGGTAATTTTTCATTTTATCCAATAGTCCCTCAACGGTGTTGTCCACCAACAACATATCGTAATGATACTGCTTTAAAAAACCCTTGCTGAC
>JBFHGV010000802.1:0-1640 GCA_041582955.1 Arenibacter sp. | reverse complement strand
TTCTTTATCCCCAGACCTTAAGAAGGGTACAAGAGTAGCCATAAATCCTTCTAGGCCCTGCAAAACCTGTGTACACTGTAAAGCGGGCAAACAGAACCTATGCCCATCCATGAAGTATATAGGGTCTGCAAGTGTTTATCCCCATCTAAACGGTGGTTTTTCCGAATACATAAAGATACCTGCTGAAAATTGTGTGCCTTTAAAAGATTTTATAAGTTTTGAAATGGCCTCCCTACTAGAACCACTTTCTGTAGTCCTTCATGCCTTAAACCTGGCTGGAGACCTAAAAGGAAAATCGGTCCTTATTACTGGGGCAGGGACTATTGGACAACTCTGCCATATGGCAGCCTCCCTATACACCTCACAACCAATAGTAATAACAGATATAAGAACCCCAGCCCTGGAAAAGGCAACAAAAATTGGGGTAACGGCAGCGTTGAATCCTCTGGAACCAGATTTTGAGGCCAATTTATGCTCTTTGGCCCCCAACGGATTTGATATTTTACTGGAAGCCTCCGGGGCCAGCAGTATACTGACCAATACGGTGAAATTTATTAAAAAGGGAGGTAAAATAGTTCAGTTGGGCATGCATCATGACGATGCCCAATTTCCCTTTGCGGCCTGTATGAAAAATGAACTGACTTTTCAATCTTCATTTCGCTTTAACCAAGAATACACCTTGGCCGTAGAACTTTTGGAACAACAAAAAATTGACCTAACTAAAATAATAACAAACCGATTTCCTTTCGATGCAATACCAGAAGCCATGAAAAATGCCTCCGATTCCATCGAAGATATTAAAATCATTGTAGAAAATTAAGATTGGTATGAGATACAACACTTTAGGTGAAACCAATATAAAAATAAGTGAATTGGGCTTCGGAGCATCGGCTATAGGTGGTATGTTTAACAATGTTGAAATGGATGAAGCCATCAAAACCGTACATACAGCCTTTGATAGGGGAATTAATTATTTTGACACTTCCCCTGCATATGGCAGAAGTAATTCTACCTACGGGCCGGTAACCTCGGAAACTATTTTGGGAAAGGGATTGAAAGACCTAAAGCGTTCAGAAATAATACTATCAACCAAAGCCGGAAAAATCTCCTCCTTACCACCTAAGTTAAATTTTGGTTACAATGCAATAATCAACTCGGTTGAAGCTAGCCTAAAGCGTCTTCATACAGATTATTTGGACTTGCTATTTTTGCACGATATAGAATACAATAAGGGAAATCATTTGGAATTGGCTTTAAATGAAGGCCTGCAAGCCCTTTGGGATCTGAAAAAAGCTGGAAAAATTAGAGCCGTGGGCATATCCTGCTATTCCATTGAGGTACTTAAAAAGGTTATTTCCAATTATGATCTGGATACCGTTTTGGTACATAATCATTACACCCTTATCAACGATCAATTACTGGAGTTAATGCCAAAAATAAAAGAAAAGGGCATGGCTTTGGTCAGTGCTTCACCGTTTGCGAGTGGGCTATTGACCCATCAGGGTCCGCCCGATTGGTATCCAATTACCGATAAAGATTTGTGTGTGATAAACAAAACCCTTAATTTTTGCCAGGTATATCGGCGACTTTCTTGTTGCAACATACTCCGTAGTATGCGAATCCGGAACTGTCCAGACCGC
>JBFHGV010000801.1:0-1653 GCA_041582955.1 Arenibacter sp. | reverse complement strand
CATTTAAAACATAGATCAATTCATTGGCATTGGTAGAAATAGGTTTACGATTGGTAGCCGGGGCTACACTCACAATATAAACCCGTATACTGCTACTATTGGAAGAAGGACTGGACAGCAAGTGGGTATATTCCAGGTTAACGGAATCTTCCCTTTCTTCTTTGGTTCCGGTTCCACTCTTAACAACTATATAATCGCCCGTAACATTTGATGACAAATCCAGCTCTGACAAATCTATGCTTAAAGTCTGCATTATTTTCAATAGCACGGGCAGAGAGGGTGTGGTCCTAAGGTTCTCTATTTTAGAAATCAAACCGGCACTTACCCCAGTTCTTTTTGCCACTTGTTGTAATGTCAGGTCCCTTTTTTGGCGCGCCAATTTTAATTGTCTGCCAATATTAATAAGTATGTCATCCATGTTGTTGAAATTGGTCCTTTGCGCACCACAAAAACATTTGTTGATGCTAAAAGGCAAAAATAAACAATTATTCCTGTGTTAAACCAATATCAAAAGGGAAGTTGTGCTTAAAATAATTTACAAATAATGCACAACTACTTCGCTATAGAACTTATATGATTACCTATAGGGTGGTCTGCCTTAAATTTAAGGCCCAATAGTTTTGCGGCTGTTTGTGCTATCTGATCCTGATAAATCTGCCCCGTTGTCCTTAGCTCACCTAGAGGGGTTATCCCAGGGCCCAGGGCGGTTAACCATGTCTCATCGCAATGGGGAGCTGAAGTACCGTGGGAGGTCCACTTATCACCAATACCCCTACCGTGATCCGGGTAGACCAATATGGCGGTTTTATCTTTGTAAAATGGATCGGCTTGGATCACCTCCCATAGATTGGCTATCATAGCGTCAATAAAATGGGCGGCATCAAGGTATTTATTATAATCCCCAGAATGTCCGTAGTTATCGGTATCCGCAAAATCTATATGTACCACCTTAGGGCGACTTGCCTGCATATAGGCCTTGGTCATGGCAAAAGTCAAGGCATCGGGCCTACATTCCCCAAAATATTCTGGCACATAATGTTGAATTTCATTGGCCAACTCTTGGGCTTCGGACAACTTTCTCCCTTTAACATCCTCACCGGGTAAATTTACCAACATCCCATTTCTATCCCGGTTTAAAATTCTACCCAAGGCATCCCAAGAAGCAAAGGTTACCACCTTGCCTTCATATCCTTTCTGGGCATTCATAAATTCCAACACATTTAAATTTGGATTGTTGGGATAGGAATTGGAGTTTATCCTAGGATCATAATAACCACATAGGGTCTCGCTTCTACCTGGATAAGAAAACCAATATTCATTTCTAAGGTTTACCTTATTTCCGTACTCTCGGTTTCCATAAAGCTGTCCTTCTTTTTCCATGGTACCCCATAAAAAGGGCATTAATTTTTTACGCCTTTCCTGCTCAGTGGATGCCCAATACCTCTTGTCCTTTATCAGTAAGGAATCCGCCCCCTGAAATACCTCTTGCCACCGTAGGCCATCTACAGATATTAGTATAAGGTTCTGAGCCGTTTCCCTTTGGGCAAAAACATTAATGGCAAACAATAATATGGGCAGTAGAGTTTTATAATTATTCATATTAAAAATGCATTTAGTGTAATTGAAAAACAGTTAGTACCCCAGCATGATCTG
>JBFHGV010000800.1:0-1660 GCA_041582955.1 Arenibacter sp. | reverse complement strand
TGCCGAGGAGGTAACCTTTATAAATAAAGGGCCTATCATGAAAGAGTTGGATGCTTTGGAAAAGGATTCCTACCTGGAACTGGATTTTAGAAAGACCAAAATTTTAGACTACGATATCTTGGAGTACTTGGATGAATTTTCTATCAAGGCGAAGAACAATAACATCAATATTAAAATGATTGCAGAAAAGGAAACCTTGGACAATCCGGAAAGTTTTAGGAAATATTTTGGACATCAGGTATTTCAATTGGGCCACTAATAGCAATAAGAAAACAATATGAAAACAGAATTTTACAAAAGCTTGATTGAAAATAATAGTAAGTGGGTGCAATCCAAATTGGATAATGACCCGGAATTTTTTAAAAAACTGGAAAAAGGACAGCAGCCACCTTTGTTATGGATCGGATGTTCGGACAGTAGGGTACCTGCCAATGAGATTATTGGGGCCAAACCAGGAGAGGTTTTTGTGCATAGAAACATTGCCAACATGGTGGTACATTCCGATATGAATATGCTCAGCGTCCTGGACTATGCGGTTAACGTCCTAAAGATAAAACATATTATTGTTTGTGGACATTACGGGTGTGGGGGAGTAAAGGCCGCTATGGGCAGTAAGTCATATGGTCTTGCAGATAATTGGATTCGTCATATCAGGGATGTTTACAGGCACCACCAAGTGGCATTGGGAGTAATAAAGGGGGAAGAGGAACTCTTTGAACGCTTTGTTGAGTTCAACGCTATGGAGCAGGTATACAATCTGGCGAAAACTTCGATTGTTCAAAATGCATGGGAAAGAAAGCAGGATCTTTACCTGCATGGATGGGTTTATGGTGTTGGAACGGGAATTGTCAAAGATTTGGAAGTCAACTTCAGCTGTAATACCCAATTAGAGGAGTTTTATAAGCTGGAAATCATTTAAAGTAGAAACCCTTAGTGTATTTTTATTATGGAATAAGCATCAATGATCTTAATAACCCACGAAGATTAGATGCACTAAGGGTCTATTTCATTTATGACTTGATCTTATAACAAATTAGGTCGGAAGTTTATCAACAGGGGAGCCAAGATAATAGATCTTCTGTGACATTGGTAGACACTTTGGTAGGTGATGATTAGTTTCAAAATATTAATATTTGGATAACCTCACTGCTATTCAACTTTTAAGTTTATAAGATTAACTAGGTGTCTTAATATCAATAGTATGAAATTAAAAAGCTTTATATTATACTGGTTTCCACTTTAATGGCTCTTGATCTATGGAAATGGGGTGCTTTCACAAGAAATTAATACACCTGAGCTCTATTCAGAACCTATTTTCCATGTAGATTATGGGGATGCTACCGCAGATAAACCACAATCAAAATCATGTACAAACCAATATGGTCAGTGGGTAATAGTAGGGGATGGGGACGGTCCCAAACTATTGAAAAAGTGGACTTCTTCTTGGGCGAGTCAATTAGACTTAAATATGACCTGGCATAATTTACCCAGTAGGGCAGATGTATATAGTGAAGATGATGAGGCACATATAGTCTTGGTTGGGGAATGTGCTTTGGATGTTGTTCAAATAAAGTGCTCTCAGCAAAGCAAACAATACAAACATCAGTGTAAGTCTACTTCACCGCTGCCACAAATAAAAAAGAATAAGCACCCATGGTTA
>JBFHGV010000799.1:0-1660 GCA_041582955.1 Arenibacter sp. | reverse complement strand
GCTCTTTATAGCCTACATCTATAAACTCCTGATGATAATTAAATCTACTCCTTCTCTGCATTTTGTGCCGCACTCGGGAAAAAGCCCCATCACAACCAAAAACAATATCATAATCATATTCCTTCCACGCTCCTTTTTCGGTAGCACCGGTATATATCTTGCCTTCCGGAAGGTTCACATCCCAGACCTTTTCCTCAAAATGGAATTTAGCTCCTTCCGCCTCTGCCAAATCAATCATTTTACGATTCAATATTCCTCGGGAAATAGACCAGATAGCTTCCCCTTCCTTGCCATATTTTTGGTAATACTCCGGTTCACCCGCCAAGTGGATAGCACGTTTGTCCAACGGAATGGCTATTTTCTTTACTTCTTCCTCTATCCCCACTTCACGCAGGGCGGTCCACCCCCTATCGCTCATGGCCAGGTTAATGGATCTCCCAGAGAATTGAACATTTCTTATATCTGGCCTTCGATCATAAACCGTTATTTGGTGTCCCAACTTCTTTAGATAGATTGCCAATAAGGAACCAACCAACCCTGAGCCGATTATAGCAATGTTTTTGGGCGTCTGTATCATAATGATATTAATAGAGGAAAACTAATTGTTAAAAGACTAAATGTAGTAAAATAAAGTAACTTGAATAAATAGATGACGAAACATCACAATTGGCATTTATTTTCTTTTGGGCTATATAACAGGGTTGGTTTACCTATTAAGCAAATAAAAAAAATCTCCTTGTTTAAGGTTTTGGGCAAAACAAACCCCACTTACTGCCTTAAAAAAATTGAATCACCAAAAATCCAGAACCCAAGTTTCTAACGTATATAAGTTATACCGCTTAGGCGTCCATATATAAAAAGGGCCTTCACATTAAGATTGTGAAGGCCCTTTCTCCTTTATACCATATCTATTATAACACCGTAAAGCAAGACAACTATTAACATCCCCTTATAAAAAACAAAAAGATTAGAAACCTGTTTTTGGCTATACAAGGGCTGTTATTCCAGAATTCCGTCCACAATACCGTAGGCAATAGACTCTTCTGCGTTCATCCAATAATCCCTATCAAAATCTTTCATTACCTTCTCAAAATCCTGGCCACAATTCTCAGCCAATAATTTTGCACTCAGCTCTCGTGTTTTTATAATTTCCTTCGCTTGGATCTCTATATTAGAAGCCTGTCCCCTAGCTCCTCCACTAGGCTGATGGATCATTACCTGCGCATGTGGCTGGATGAAACGTCTACCCTTTTCCCCAACAGAGAGTAAAATAGATCCCATAGATGCTGCCAAACCTGTGCATATGGTAGACACCGGACTCTTTAACGCCTTTATGGTATCATACATTGCAAAGCCAGAAGTAACGTATCCTCCCGGACTGTTTATGTACAATTGAATTTCCTTATTGTTTTGCATATCCAAATACAACAAACGATCAATGACATGTTTTGCCGTATCATCATCAACCATACCCCATAAAAACACTTTTCTTTCGTCCAGCAGTTTTTCATCAATTGCCTCTTGTATCTTTCCTTTTTTTGAACCCATGTTTCGATTTCTAATTAAGTTATCAAAAATAATGAATTTATTGGGAAATACTACAGCTAAATTATATGCTCCTAAATTCGTTTTTATCGGATAGGATCAACACCTACTAAAT
>JBFHGV010000798.1:0-1688 GCA_041582955.1 Arenibacter sp. | reverse complement strand
TCATGGCTCCCGCTGCAAAAGACAGGGCATAGGGCAAAATAGGCTGAAAGGTTAAAACCGCCCAAGCTCCCAAAACGGCCGCAATGGGCTCTACCAGTGCCGAAGCCTGACCATAGGCAAAACTCTTTCTCCTACTTAGCCCCTGTCTTCTCAACGGCATGGCCACAGCAAAACCTTCAGGGAAATTTTGAAGTCCAATACCCAGTGCCAAGGCAACTGCCCCACCAATACTGGCCCCTTCAAATCCCGCCGCAACGCCACCAAACAGCACCCCAACCGCAAGGCCTTCCGGAATATTGTGCAAGGTTATTGCCAAGGTCAATAATGTTGTCCTATGCCAAGGGGTCTTTAACCCTTCCTTTTCATTTTCCTTAAAATTTATATGCAAATGCGGCAATACCTTATCCAACCCAAAAAGGAACAAGGCCCCCAATAAAAATCCCACCGCGGCAGGAATTACCTTAACAAACCCCTCCCCTGGGCTCATTTCAATTCCAGGAGCCAAGAGACTCCAGAAACTAGCAGCTACCATGACCCCGCCCGTAAAACCCAACATCCCGTCCAATACCGCACGGTTCATGGACTTAAAGAAAAAAACCAAGGCAGCACCCAAAGCAGTTAAACCCCAAGTAAACAAAGTGGCGTACAGTGCCGCCAAAATAGGGTTGATAGATTCAAAATAATCAATAATTCCTTCCATATTCTTACACTATTAAACTCTTAACGATCCATGTTTTAAACGGGCATTACAACAAAACGTTTTCACTTCCCAAAACAACAGGGCCTTGGCAGTAGTGAACAGAGGCCCTTGTTTGTTCAGTTATTCTACACTACTATCGCTTCATATCCTTAACAAAAACATTACTCCACATTAATATAAAGATTAGAGGCTATAACATTTGAAATTTGCATTTTCCTATCCTCTATTTCAATATTCAAGGAACCATCAAATTCTTCTATTTCCAAAACCTTTATCCTATTCCCCAAGGCAATACCATTTTTGTCCAGAAATTTTAAAAATGTGGTGGATGAATCCTTCACCCCTACACATACTCCCACTGTATTGACCGGGACCTCACTTAATAACTTCCGATCTCTTTCCTTAAAACTCCCGTTCTTGTCCGGAATGGGATCCCCATGTGGGTCAAATTTTGGATAAGCCAACAACCGGTCCAAACTGTCTATAAGTTTATCGCTTTTAATATGTTCCAACTGTTCGGCTACTTCATGGACCTCATCCCAGGAAAAATCTAATTTTTCTACCAAAAAAACTTCCCAAAGACGGTGCTTTCTAATGATCCCCAAGGCAGTCTTGGTGCCTAAAGAAGTTAAGGAAACGCCTTGGTACCGCTTATAATTTACCAGATCCTTCTCAGAAAGTCGCTTTATCATGTCGGTAACCGAAGAAGGCTTGGTTTCCATAATTTCAGCTATGGCATTTGTCGCCACATCACGGGTCCCTTTTCTCCCTAAATGAAATATGGTTTTAATGTAGTTTTCTTCCGAACGCGTCATGGAATACATATTTACGCAAAAATACATTTTTATTTATAAAAACAAATTTTTAGACTAGGCTAAATTTCATTTAAAATTCATGTAAAATATCTAGTAACCAACCTTTTTACAGTCTATTAACCGTCCCCTAACAAATACTCAAAAGGCATGCTTATGTTTAATGTAAAACCACC
>JBFHGV010000797.1:0-1711 GCA_041582955.1 Arenibacter sp. | reverse complement strand
CCAAGCGGTCCGCCATATGGGAAAGGAGTTCGATTTAGATATGTAATCGTTCCCTCCAACGCTGCTTCCGGTAAAAAGGCTGCAATCGACTACAAGAAAATGTCTTATGAAGAAGTAATGGACCATTTCGGATTGGATTATTAATAACCATTATTTGACAACAAATTAAAAAGCCGAGGATCTCACTCGGTTTTTTTATGTACCAATGTTAACCTTTTAGTTAGGCCACCATTAAAACATAGAAACCATAAAAATTACGGTCATGAAAATCTATAAATCAATTTTGGGAATTTTAATACTACTTATAACAACTATGGGCTGCCAGAAAGATGATGACGGTACCATTTATTTAAGTGATGCCAAACAAATTACAGCCTTCAAAATCTTGAAATCCGAAAACCCTTCCTTGACGCAGGACATTATAGGCACAATTGATCAGGATACCAGAACCATAACCGCCATGGCTCCAAATGGCACCGACTTAAATGGTCTTGTCCCCAGTATACAAGTATCATCAAAGGCATCCATTAACCCGATGGCAAGTCAAGATTTTGGCAACACTGTAATTTATACGGTTACCGCTGAGGATAAAACTACGGTAGCCTATGAAGTAAAGATACAAGTTGCCCAGAATAGCGAAAAGAAAATAAGGTATTTCAATTTTGTACCCACCGATAACCCAACATTGACGGCCACTATAGTTTGTACAATTGACGAAGATTCAAAATTGATTACTGCAACTATTCCCAACAATGTAGACCTGTCCTCCATGACTCCCGAGATTGGGCTATCTCCTGGGGCCACAATAGACCCTACTGGAGTCCAAAATTTCACGGGAAAAGTGACTTACACGACAACTGCAGAAGACGGTTCAACCAATATTTATGAGGTTCAATTAACCAACCTCGCTACCAAACAAAAAACTGTTTTGGAAGATATCTTAAGTACAAATCCAGGAAACACTCTAGGTTGGGATTTAAGTACCTCAGATTTAAGTACTTTGGAGGGTGTGTATACCTGGGAAACAGGAGAAATATATAGGATAGACCTTTCTGGAAAGGGCATAAAGGTAATACCCACAGCCGTAGGTGAACTTAAGTACTTGAGCTTCCTTAAACTTTCCAATAACAATATTGATTTTATACCCGAGGAGATAGGATCATTAACCAATTTATCAAGTTTATATGTAGACAACAATATGCTTGACGCATTACCGGCTGCACTTTGGACTATTACAGGACTTAGGAATTTGGGGTTAAATAGCAATAATTTAACTTCCCTACCCAATGAAATTGGCTCGCTATCAAATTTAGGACAGCTTAATATATCAAATAATAATATACAATCCATTCCGGCAACACTTGGGAACCTTGCCCAATTGACCTATTTGAATTTTAGTTCCAACAACATTGAAGCCCTGCCCACAGAAATAGGACAACTTTCAAATCTGCAATATTTTTATGCTACGGACAATGAGTTGACCAATCTTCCCGAATCAGTTTGGGATTTAGGGAGCATTCAATATTTCTCGATAGGTAGCAACAATTTCTCTACCTTACCCAATGAAGTAGGACAACTTACAGCTTTGATAGAACTAAATATATCAGACAATAACCTAACAGCCCTTCCCTCTTCCATAGGAGAACTCATTAACCTGGATGAGTTGGATTTGCGCACCAACAATTTTACATCAATACCTCAGGCTGTTTGT
>JBFHGV010000796.1:0-1716 GCA_041582955.1 Arenibacter sp. | reverse complement strand
TTTTCATGATATTAATTTTTTAATGTTTTACTTAAGTCTATCACTGTAGTTCTCTTGGCTTCATCCACATTGATAAAGGTTTGTAAATCCCTAAGTGCAACCACTTTAAACTTATTGTCGGACAGGAATTGCAGATATTCCCTAAACAGTTCAGGAGGGGTAGTTACCCAAGGATGCTCAATATCAGGAACACCATGAAGGGTTAGAACCACAATTTTTCCATCTTGGGCATGGGTAAGAGCAGCCAATATTTCATTTTTATTATCGGTATGGGTTGCCCAACTGGGAATAAGGTATGGATGGTCTACTAAAGGGTCATATGCCCGGCTGCCACCAGCTCTAGCAAAAACATATTCTTTGTCCTGTAGAAATTCCAAGCTTTGGGCATTTAATCCATAACCGGGATACGCAAAATTTATGGGCTTGGCAATTCCCAAAGAGTCACATTTATGTTCTATATGTTCCAACTCGGTATTAAATGCTGTTTGGGAGAGCTTGCTTACATTGGCATGGGTATGGGTATGGTTGGCTATCTCAAATCCCATTTCGTCCAGTTCCTTGATCTGGCGCCAATTCATATACAAGGTACTGTCCTTATAATTGGGAGGAAATTCACACACAAAAAAAGTAGCTCCAAAACCAAACTCTTTTAGCAGTGGGGCCACAACGGAATAATGACTGGCCGGGGCGTCATCAAAAGTAAGTACAACGAGTTTATCGGGTATTTTTTGTTTTAGGATTTGAGAATGACCGTGAAAGAATAGATTAACGGCAATTAAGAGGAGAAGGTTTTTTATCATAAAAATTAAGGTTTGGTTAAATTTAGGAAATTTGGTATACTATTTATTTCTATTCAATTATACCAAACGGCATAGCCCTCCCTCCTTAATTCCAAGGCCAGGCCTTCTTCTATTTCCAAGGCCTCGGCCCTGGTCAATACAGGATCAATATACGTATACAGGCTGGGTCTAAGGTATAGTCCGTATTTCTCAACTATGTTAGACGATAACTTGTGGCCTTTCTTATTTCTAAACCCAGTCTTGTGCTGCTCAAAACGTTCTTTAGGGCTCTTGCTGGTCATGCCTACATATAGGCATTGCAGTACGCCATTAAACTGGGGATTTGCAGCCCTAAACTTGGCATTTTCGGTAAAAACCCGCTTGGATAATTCTACCACATAGACTCGATACAGCATTTTAGGCATCGTAATTCAGAATATTGAGGTGTAAACTAAGTAAAAATCATATTATTATAATGACAATTTTTTCATTTTCAACCTATAAAACCATTTTTTTTCCGAATTTAGGGAACGAAAAACCTAACTGTAGCAGATAATAATCATATAAATATAATCATATAATGAAAAAAGAACCAAGCCAACCTCTACCCATTACCCGAAGATCTTTTATTAGTAAAACAGGAGTGGCAGAGGCAGGAATTAGCATTCTCCCTAGCAATGTTATAGCTGGACTCGGGCATAAGGCCCCCAGTGATAAATTAAATATTGTGGGAGTGGGAGTAGGGAGTATGGGGTTTGCCAATTTAAAAAATTTACAGAGCGAAAATATAGTCGGACTCTGTGATGTAGATTGGAAATATGCAAAGAATTGTTTTGATCATTTTCCCAAGGCCAAAAAATACAAGGATTTTAGAGTGATGTATGATGAGATGGGCAGTGATTTTGACGCTGTTGTTGTGGCTACCGCCGATCACACC
>JBFHGV010000795.1:0-1726 GCA_041582955.1 Arenibacter sp. | reverse complement strand
TGGTGGGGAATGTTGATGACTTCTCCCGATGGCGGAAAAACATGGTCCAAACCGGAAAAAATGGGAACGGATGAAAAAATTGGTCACCTATTGGGGCCCATCAAAAACAAGCCCATCCAATTAGCCGACGGAACCATTATGTCACCCACAAGTATCGAATATGAATTGGAAGATGGTGATGTAGATTGGATGGTGTACTTTGAAATAAGCAGGGACTATGGCAAGAACTGGGAGGTTGTAGGCCCTATAAACGACGGGAAGGAATTTGATGCTATTCAGCCCAGTATCCTTACCTACCCCAACGACAAAATGCAGGTGTTGTGCAGAACTCGACAGAATGTAATTTCCCAAAGCTGGTCGGACGATCATGGCCAGACTTGGAGCAAAATGACCGCTACCGAACTTCCCAATCCCAATTCTGGAACAGATGCTGTAACCTTGGCAGATAACAGACAATTACTAGTATACAATCATACCACGAAAGAGGGAGAGGAGCCCAAGGGCAGAAATATGCTAAATTTGGCTATATCCGATGATGGTATCACCTGGAAACCTGTGATGACCTTGGAAAACAATCCCGCCAAGGCCGGATACTCTTACCCTGCTATTATTCAGACTACGGATGGCTTGGTGCATATCACATATACCTATTTGCGACAGTCAGTTAAGCATGTAATAATAGACCCCAAAAAACTCTAATTTAAAAAACAAAATGGCACAAAAACTAAAAGGAATTATTCCTCCCTTATTGACCCCATTAACTGACGATTACAATTTGGATGTATCCGCCGTGCATAGATTAATAGATCATTTAGTAGAGGGAGGAGTCCATGGCGTGTTTATCTTAGGAACTACTGGCGAAGCCACTGGCCTAAAGTATGATGTAAGACAGGAAATGATAAAGGAAACCTGCCTGGCAGCGAACAATAGAATACCGGTAATGGTGGGCATTACCGATACATCGCTTGGCGAAAGCCTTAAACTGGCCCATTTAGCCAAGGAACATGGAGCAATGGCCGTGGTAGCGGCACCTCCCTACTATTTCAATTTAGGTCAGCAAGAATTATTGGAATATTATGAGGATTTGGCAAACTGCCTACCTCTACCCCTATATCTCTATAATATGCCTGGGTTGACCAAGCTGCATATAGAGACCAATACAGCAATAAAACTTTCTAAAAACAAAAATATAATAGGGTTAAAAGACAGTTCCGCAAACACTGTTTATTTTCAATCCCTTATCCATGGAATTGAAAGGGAAGATTTTGGGCTTTTTGTAGGGCCAGAAGAAATCACAGCCGAAACTGTTCTCATGGGGGGCGATGGTGGTGTCAATGGCGGGGCCAATTTGTTCCCAAGAGTATACGTAGAACTTTATCAAGCTTCGTTAGACAGGGATTTTCAAAGAATGGTACAGTTGCAAAAACAGGTTATGGAAGTGGCTAGGATGCTTTACAATGTTGGCAAGTACGGCTCAAGCTATCTTAAGGGGCTCAAAGGAGCAGCTTCCCTATTGGGTTTGTGCGACCCGTATCTTGCACCGCCCCTCAAGCAATTCAAGCCATTGGAAATGGAGTTGATTGCAAATAATTTAAAGGTAATTCAAACTAATATTGAAAAAATCGGGCTATCTCGGCCTACAAAGCATTATATATAAATAATTCATATTTAGATAATACAATATTAAACAACTTCCTAGTGATATAAATAATTGAGTTCAATACAT
>JBFHGV010000794.1:0-1740 GCA_041582955.1 Arenibacter sp. | reverse complement strand
TTTAATCCGGAAGTATTGAATAAATTCAAGATTCAAAGATTAAAGTTGATTCTATCTGGGAAAAATTTGGCCACGTTTACCAAGTATCCTGGATTAGACCCAGAGACAGGCACAGGAATTTCCAAAAACGGACGACCTGTTTTGAGAAGTATAGCACTGGGTTTAAATGTTGATTTTTAATATAAAATATTACGAAAATGATAACCAAAATTAGATATAACCGTTTGATTTTAACATTGAGATTTTCTGTGTTAGTAATCTTGGTTGGCTTCATTAGCCAATCTTGTAATGAAGATGAATTTTTGAATGAACAACCATTGGATTTTTATGCCCCCGAAAATTCGTATGTCACATCTGAAGATTTTGATGCGGCGCTCCTTACCCTCTACAGTGATTACAGAGATTATATGTATGCGCAACGTACGCCAAGGACGTTTTGGGATATTTCCGATATAGCCCTGAGCTACTACTACGCTCAAGGAACAAGGCAGGTAAATACTAGGTTAACACCTTCTTCTACAGAGGAGGTGCTAAGCTTATGGGAAGCCTTTTATAAACTTATATACGATGCAAACGTAATAATAGGAAGGTCGGATGAAGTAGCTTCCCAATTAACCGATGAAGAAAAAGTAAAAGTTCAGGCAGAGGCTATGTTCTTTAGAGGACTGGCATATAATATTTTGGCCAATTTATTTGGGGGAGTACCCTTGGTTTTAGAAGAAACTAAAGCACCAAATAGGGATTATGTTAGGGCAAGTAGGCAGGCTATTTATGAGCAGTGTGCTAAAGACCTTGAATTTGCCACCGCTAACCTGGATGGAATAGATGAGGTCTATGATTTTAAAATAAGCAACCTTGTCGCAAGTCATGTATTGTCTGAAGTATATATCTCGTTGGGAAGGTGGCAGGATGCCATTGCTGCGGCATCAAAAGTTATAGATGATCCAAATACGGCGCTAATGACCCAAAGGTTTGGGTCAAGAGTAAATGATCCCGATTTTGGAGGAGACGTTTATTGGGATCTCTTTCGAAAGGGCAATCAAAATAGATCTAGTGGAAATAGGGAATCACTTTGGGTCATTCAATGGGCCTATAATACCCCAGGAGGTGGAGTTAATAGGGATTATTCCTTAGCTCGGAATATTTGCCCCGTTCTGCATAGTGCAGAAATTATTCAAAGTGATGGATCAACAGAAACCGTTTTAAACCAACCAAATACCTATATAGCGAATAGGGGCGTTGGCTATTCTGGACCTAGCCCATATTTTAGAAGGACAGTATGGGAAAAAAGCGGATTTGACCAAGATATGCGTAATTCCAGTCATAATATTGTTCGCGATGTTCAAGTGATGAATCCTGCCAATGAATTTAATGGCCAATGGGTTATTGCAGATAATCTGCCTTTGGTAAAGGTAACTGAAGTCGATACTCTTCAACGTTTTTATCCAATTATAATGAAAGCGGTAACCCCAGGTTTAGATCCGATTGAATTTTGGCACCAAGACCAGAGCGTACCGGGAGCGTTAACTGCACAAGCAGGAACAACTTATAGGGATCATATGGAAATTCGTTTGGCTGAAACTTATCTGTTAAGGGCGGAAGCACATTTAGGAAACGGCAATACAGCCGCAGCCGCTGAGGATATCAATGCGGTAAGGAGAAGGGCCACCGCACCCGATGTAACTGCGGGTGAGGTAGATATCGACTATATCTTAGATGAACGAATGAGAGAGCTTTACT
>JBFHGV010000793.1:0-1743 GCA_041582955.1 Arenibacter sp. | reverse complement strand
TTTTAATTTTTCGCAATCCATGCTGAAGTCGATCAATATGAGCCTCTTGGTAGAGGAAATTTCCGCCTATTTGCACCATTACTTCATAGATGCCATCACCAAACAAAAAACCTCTATCAAATACAGAAATTTTTGCTTGGTCAGGAGCTATAATGTCCCCGTTCAGATATACTTTGGGTGGATAAATTTTATTCATGCAATTACTGTATACTATTTAATAATCAATATTCATTCTGTCCAATTTCTGCTACTCCGGAGCGCGGTGATCATAACTCAATACCCGTTTCAGCTGCCAAACTCCATGTTGCAGTGTAAAAACATGGGAAAATTTAGCAATTCCCGTAATATAGGGGGCTTCATCTGCTTCCTTGATATAAAACTCATGAACCCCATGCTGTATTGCTCCGTATAAAACGTCATCTTGATATAAGGGAAATACCTCCATGCTACCGCCCACTAATTTACGGATAGGCTTCTTTGCCCAATTTCCGCAAATATTCTGTTTTATAGCCTCAAAAAACGCCTCCTTGGAGGTGCTTAAGCCAGACTGATCATGATAGAACTCAAGATCCACTGCTATATAGGGCTCCATTTCCTCTAGCCGGCATTGGTTAAACCCCTCCACAAATAGTATACTATCTATTTCCTTAATGGTTTGGTATAAACCTGATGACGAATCCAACTGCGGATAGCCAAGGGTGTAAAATAAAGATAAAAGAACAATTGTAAAAGCCTTGTGATAGTAAGCAATGATCCCCATAACACTGATTTTTAGCGTTCCTGCCTTAAAGATAATACCCTTTTGATCTTGTTGGGGAATTTTGGAGTATAAATTATATTTTCCATGTTTATACCAAAACAAAAGGGATAAAACTCCAAGTAGAAGCGTCCCTAAACAAAAAAAGGCCCACTACAGGCCTCTTTTTTTTAACGCTCAATCCCAAAATTTTTATTGTACTATTGCTTTAGTCCCCTTGCCTTTAACATGGGGTCTATCTTAGGGGCTTGGCCACGCCAATCCTTGTACATTTTCTCCAGTGGCAGGGTATTTCCTCTGGACAGTACCATATCCCGAAAACGCTGACCGTTTTCCCGATTCAGTCCACCATGGTTCTCAAACCAATTGTAGGCGTCGTGATGCAGCATTTCGGTCCATAAGTAGGAATAATAACCTGCTGCATAGCCACTACCAAAAATATGGGCAAAATAGGTAGAGCGATAACGTGGCGGCACGGCCGAGACCACATCCAGTTTTGTCCTACGCAAAGCCTCTTTTTCAAATTCATTGGCATCCGATATTTCTGTTTCCGAAGCTATAATATGCCATTGCATATCCAAGTTGGAAGCCGCCAAATTCTCTGTAAGACTATAGCCTTGGTTAAAAGTACCCGATTGTTTTATTTTATTTATTAGTTCTTGTGGAATAGGTTCCCCGTTTTTATAATGTAGGGCGTAATTCTTAAGTACTTCGGGATATAGGGCCCAATTCTCATTAAACTGGGAAGGAAACTCCACAAAATCCCTGGCCACAGAGGTGCCGGATAGAGATGGGTATTGTTGGTCTGCAAAAAAGCCATGTAATGCATGTCCAAATTCATGAAACATGGTCTCTACTTCGTCATAGGTCAACAATGCTGGTTCTCCCGCTGTGGGTTTGGGATAATTACAGACGTTATAGATTACCGGTTTTTTCTGGTACAGTTTTGACTGGGTCACAAAATTGCTCATCCAAGCCCCTCCCCG
>JBFHGV010000792.1:0-1752 GCA_041582955.1 Arenibacter sp. | reverse complement strand
CGAAATCAACATGGAATAGTAAATTCATTTGGCAAACCTTTCTTCAAGGATTCCGATGTTACACTTCCACAGGTTTTACAAAAATCAGGCTACACTACGGCTTGTATTGGTAAGTGGCATTTGGGATGGGATTGGAAGTTTAAGAATGAGCCATCAGGAAAAACGGTGCAGGGGGAAAGAGAGGTAAACTACTACCTTCCCGAGGATATAGATTGGAGTGCTCCAATTTCAGGCGGACCTTTAGATCGGGGTTTTGATTACTATTTTGGTGATGGTACCATAAATTTCCCGCCCTATGCATGGATTGAAAACGATAAATTTGTAGAACTGCCGACAAAAGATCAAGACATTGTTAAGAGAGGTTTTGAGACCAAAGAAGGGAATTGGGAATTTCGTCCAGGACCAATGGTAGAAGGATGGGACCCTTATAAAGTATTACCTACCCTTACCCATAAAGCAGTTGAATACGTTAATGGACAAGAGAAGGACAAACCCTTTTTTCTATATTTTGCACTTCCCTCGCCGCATGCACCTATAATTCCTAACGATGAGTTTATTGGAACGTCTGAAGCAGGGGGTTATGGAGATTTTATGGTACAGACGGACTGGGTTGCCGGACAGGTGTTAAAAGCCTTGAAAGAGAAAGGTTTAGATAAGAATACCATTGTTATATTCAGTGCCGATAATGGTCCTGAAAAATATGCGTTCGAACGGGCAGAAAAATATGGCCACTATAGTATGGGTGATTTTCGGGGTTTAAAACGCGATGTATGGGAAGGAGGCCACCACGTACCATTTATTGTAAAATGGCCTGGAAAGGTCAGTGCCGGTTCTGTTTCCAAGGAGGTAATATCCCAGGTAGATATCATGGCCACACTGGCGGCTGCCACCAATACTCCCTTGGCAGAAGGAGCAGCTCCTGATAGCTATAATTTACTACCGATTTTTAAGGGGGAAAAATATACTTCACCCTTACGCGAAGCTACAGTTCACAACACTTTTGAAAAGGCATGGGGGTTGAGGCAGGGTAAGTGGCTTTATATCAATGCTCCTTCTGGCGAACATACCAAAATGCCGGACTCCTTTAAAAAGTTAAGGAATTACACTGACTTTGAAGGAGATGGTCTTTTGTTCGATTTGGAGAAAGACCCCGAGCAACGCATCAATTTATTTGCTCAACATCCAGAGAAAATAGATACGATGGACCAGCTTTTACAAAAATATCGGGAACAAGGATATTCCGTAGAACGGACCCCTGTGGCTGCCAAATAAAAACTACACCAAAATGCATGGAATCAAAATTGTCTTAGGAATGATGATCAATAAAACACTTAATACAGTATGTTTCTTTCTTGTCACTTTAATAACATTGAATTCGGTTTTCTCGCAGGAAAATAAAAGCATAGATAACGATAGGAAAGTCCTTAAACCTAATTTTATTCTTATCATGGCCGATGATTTGGGTTATGGTGACATCTCCTGTTATGGCAATACTTACATCAATACCCCAAATATTGATAGGTTAGCTATGGAAGAAATACGGTTTACGGACTTTCATTCCAATGGGGCAGTTTGTAGTCCCACACGAGCAGCACTATTAACAGGTAAATATCAGCAGCGGACTGGGGTAGGGGGCGTCATTACGGCAGCAAGCCACAGAGAAGTAGGCTTGGCTATTGAGGAGATAACCATTGCCGATGAACTTAAAAAACATGGTTATAACACAGGGATTTTCGGAAAATGGCATTTAGG
>JBFHGV010000791.1:0-1754 GCA_041582955.1 Arenibacter sp. | reverse complement strand
CAAAACAGAGCTGTTAAAAGTAGAAAACTTGGCAGATGTCTTTATGATGTCTACCACCTATGTAAGTGAATATTTTAAAAAGCAAGTGAATATGCCCCTCCGGGAATATATCATTAAGAACGATTTGGACAAACGTCATATTGAAAGTCTAATTGCCATGATTTTACAAGAATCCAGGAATTATGGCCAGGAGTCCGTTAACCTCATTACAAGTCTAATGACCAGTATTTTGGAGATACTGATCAGGAATATTAAAAAAACCAACTATTTAGAGGGACCACAGCACAATCCCGATGATAGAATCTCGAGGATGCTCACCTATATTAACGAGAACATTGACAAAACGGAGCTTTTAAAAGTAGAAAACTTGGCAGATGTCTTTATGATGTCTACCACCTATGTAAGTGAATATTTTAAAAAGCAGGTGAATATGCCCTTGAGGGAATACATTATAAAGGCCAAGCTTAAACTGGTAGAAATAAGACTATTGAACTCTGACTATACGCTAACCGAGATTGCCGATGAATTGGGTTTTACCGATGTTAGCCATTTATCCAAAACATTTAAGCGTTACGTGGGAACTTCGATTAGGGAGTTTAAGAACAAGGGTGAGTATATGCTGCTAAAACGAAGTGCCTGTACCGCTTAACCTGAAGCAATTCCGCTATTTTTCCATTGCAAAAGGGTTTTACCATAAACTCCGATTGTCTTATATTTATGGTAGACCCTTAACTATGGAACATGAGCTTTGAGATCGCCTTGATATTCATGATCATTGGCACAGTAGTTATTCTGTTTGCCTTTGAGATATTTCCTATGGACAAAATTGCCTTTTGTATCATGGGCGTTTTAGTACTATTTGGACTAATAAGCCCTGAAGAGGCTATAAGTGGTTTTTCCAATTCGGCGGTCATCACCATACTATGTCTTATGATATTGGCCGTTGCACTGGAACAAAACGGCGTAATTTCATGGATGGCAAACGGACTGAAAAGATTTCGAACCTGGCCCATTATTTTTATCGTTCCCCTTTTTATGTTTATTACAGGGTCTATTTCGGCATTTATTAGCTCTACCGCAGTGGTAATTGTTTTTATCAAGATCATTACCGAATTATCGGACAAGTACAATATCCCCAAGAGCAAATTACTACTACCTATATCCTATGCCAGTATTTTAGGAGGTAGTTGCACCTTAATGGGAACCTCTACCAACCTTATCGTTAATTCCATATACGCCAATAGAACCGGAGAAAGCTTGGCTTTTTTTGAATTTTCATGGCTGGGGGCCATATTTTTGATCGTAGCAATCCTACTGATAAGCCTTCTATCCCATCTTCTACCGCAAGATTCCAAGGATAAATTGAGAGACCAATATCGCGTGGACAATTATATTACCACCTTGGAACTAAGCCCCAAATCCGATCTGATCGGCAAAAAACTATCCGATACCTTTCTAGGTGATCCGGATATTTCCGTTCTCAAATTATTCCGGATAGGTGTGGACAAACATGCCCCTTTGGACAATATAATACTTAGGGCGGGCGACCGATTAATGTTATCCTGTACCCTTGATCACCTGCTAAGACTAAAAAGAGATACCGAAATGATTGTTTCCCCCAAAGAAGAAGAACCCGGTGTATACAGTCATTATGAATTTAAGGATAAAGACATGGCCCGGGAACACGAATCATATGATCAACAGGGGGGGCAAACCATTTTAGTGGAAATGATGATGATGCCAGGTGCCCGATT
>JBFHGV010000790.1:0-1757 GCA_041582955.1 Arenibacter sp. | reverse complement strand
GGTGGTCTTTTCCTATGATAATTTTGGACATGGAAAATCTGGTGGTAAACGTGGTCATGGTCCTGATTACGACGCTTTGTTGAAGTTGCTGGACAATATAATAGCCAAGGCCAGGATGCATTTTCCCAATAACCCCGTTTTTCTCTATGGGCACAGTATGGGCGGTAATTTGGTGCTAAACTATGCGTTGAGGTTTAAGTCAGATCTCGCAGGGGTTATAGCTACAAGTCCATATCTAAAACTAGCCGTTCAGCCCCCAGAATGGAAAATGATCATAGGCAGGGCCTTGTTGAGGTTCTGGCCTAATTTTACCATGCCCACTGGTTTGGATCCGGAGGGGCTTTCCCGTATATCGGCAGAAGTGAACAAGTATAAACAAGATCCCTTGGTGCATGATAGGGTGAGTCCTATGTATACTTTTCCCATACAGGAAGCTGGGAATTGGGCCATTGAAAACGCCCATAGACTTAGGGCACCTGTGTTGCTTTTACATGGAACCGGGGATAAGATCATAGATTACAAGGGGACAGAACATTTTTACAAAAACACCAAAGGGGCGGAATTACGGTTGATAGAAGGTGGCTATCACGAGTTGCACAAGGATGTAGGTTGTAATGATACCTTGAATATGATTGGTGTTTGGATAAATATGCAAATGGATAGCGTGGCCGTTTAGCTGCTATCATTTTTCTTCCGTAATTTAGCGTCGTGCTAAACCAATTTAAAACACACATAGACCGATTTTTCCCCCATCTACAAGAAGGTAAATTTATATTGGCCTGTAGCGGAGGGGTAGATAGTGTGGTCTTGGCCCATTTATGCTCTTCCTGTAACATGGATTTTTCCATAGCCCATTGTAATTTCAATTTAAGGGGAGAGGAAAGTGATAGGGACGAAGAATTGGTCCGAGGGCTGGCCCAGCACTTGGGAAGGGATATCTATGTAACCCGTTTTGATACCATGGAGTATGTTGCCCGGCACAGGACCAATGTACAACTGGCCGCTAGGGAGCTGCGTTACGCTTGGTTTTCCAAAATAATGAAGGATAAGGGTATTAAAACATTGGTGACGGCACACCATGCCAACGACAGTTTGGAGACTTTTCTTATTAATCTGTCCAGGGGCACGGGAATAGAAGGACTTATAGGAATACCCTCCCTTACCGATACCTTGTCCAGGCCGCTATTGCAATTTTCCAGGGCCGATATTCTCAGCTATGCCCAAGAGCACGGTTTGGATTGGAGAGAGGATGCCAGTAATGAAAACACCAAATACCTTAGGAATAATATACGTCATAATATTGTTCCAAAATTAATGGAACTACACCCTAATTTTTTGGATAATTTTCTTAAAACACAGGAGTATCTTGGTCAAACCCAACAGCTATCGCAAAACCATATCAGCCAAATAAGGGACAATATTTTTATAAAAGAGGATGGTGTGGAAAAGGTAGGGGTGGCTACTCTTTTGGCCTTAAGCCCAATCAAGGCTTATTTGTATTATTTCTTTAAGGATTACGGCTTTACCCAATGGGAGGACATTTATGGTCTGCTTACCGCCATTAGTGGTAAAGAAGTGCATTCTGCTACCCATAGACTGTTAAAGAACAGGGAGTATTTAATGCTTAAGCCCAAAACGAAAAATGATGGGTTGGACTACAGTATACATGAGGGAGAAAATAATATTCACCAGCCAATTAAATTGGAGTTAATGGAGGTAGATGCCTTGGGAGAAATTTCCCCAAAGGTGTTATATGT
>JBFHGV010000789.1:0-1765 GCA_041582955.1 Arenibacter sp. | reverse complement strand
GGGGATCAAACTCAAATCCACACCCATATGTGCTACTCGGAATTTAATGATATTATACAGAATATTGCCGATATGGATGCCGATGTTATTACCATAGAAACCTCAAGGTCAGAAATGGAGTTGTTGGATGCCTTCGTGAAATTTAAGTACCCCAACCAAATAGGGCCTGGGGTATACGACATTCATTCTTCAAGGGTGCCGAACGAAAATGAAATGGCGACTTTATTGCACAAAGCGGCCCAACTTTTACCTGTGGAAAATTTGTGGGTAAATCCAGATTGTGGTCTTAAGACCAGAGATTGGCCGGAAACCAAAATGGCCTTGGCCAATATGGTGAACGTGGCCAAAAAAATAAGATCAGAATATATTATAGGTGTGTAATTGTAACTAAAATATAAGATAGGGCCAATGGAATTTGTACTAAGAACAGACCAAATTCCCATGGCCTAAATCTCCCCCAGCTTTTATGGATAACAGTAAAAAGAACCCCCCGGATTATCGTTCTTTTTACAGGGAAGCAGGGCAAAAGGAAATCCTTTTTGTGTTAAAGAGAAATGGATTGCAAGTGCTTTCATAAAATCTGGGGAGAGAAACAGGTATTGTTGGTCTGGGGCTGGGTTAAGCTAGTCATTGATGGATACCAAGCCTCCTTAATTCGAGAATTACCCAAGCTGTGAACATGGACAAAACTTGAAAATTTTGACAGTAGAACCCCTTGGGAAAAGGGTTGGCCTTCTAAATGAAAAAGCTATGTGCAGTATGCGTAATGGGTATAGGTCCAAAGAAATGGAAATACGGTAGCTGTGCTGTTTTAAGCCTGTGGTTTAAACGGTTTCCTCAAAGCATTGGGCGAAAAAGTATAGGAATAAAACTTTGTGGGTATATATTTATATTTCATCTTGGAAAATAAGGTAATTAATTACTATTATTGCTGTTGAATTAGTTCAAAAATCCTGGTACAAGTAATTAAGGAATATGGTAACCTTTGATAGATGCTTGCAACTAATGTTTGAGTAGCGAAAGGTCCTAGGAGGAAATTGTAGAACAATAAAATTTTAAATGGTATTGTAAATTAATATGGAAGGAGAAACTTTATGGATTATTGATGATGATATGGTATCACAGTTTGCCATGACGTACAAAATAGGACAAGTACATCCCCATTATAATATTACTACATTTTATACGGTTCAAGAAGCTTTGGACCATCTTAAAAAGTGTAGGGAAAGTCAAATAGGACTTCCCGACAAGCTTTTATTGGACCTTGGTTTGCCGGACTTGGATGGATGGCACTTTCTTATGGAGTTGGAAAAGATTGGTGTAAACATTAGCCCTATCGACATATATATAGTTTCCGCCTTTACTAATTCATCAGATCGCAAGCGAGCCAAATGCCATCCTTTGATAAAGGACTATTTTGATAAACCCTTGAACAAAAATGCCGTTGACAAGATTTTTGCCTAGCATTAAAATCTGTGCTAGTGGGGTTAACTGTAAGGAGTCCATTAGTTGATACAACCTACTGCCCTTAGGGGCACGGTATAACCAATGCAATGCCTTTCATATAATTATAGGGGCACTCTTAGTTTTTGGTTGCTATTTGGGAGTTTATTTTTTTTCTAGAATAATCAGTCTATTCTTTTACAAGTTTATACAGCTGCTGTGCAAAACAATAATGTTGGCAGTACATGGCCTCTATAACTACAACAACGGCTGCAGTACCTTTCAATTAGTTTAAAGCTTTGCAAAGCTGAAGCGGACAACG
>JBFHGV010000788.1:0-1766 GCA_041582955.1 Arenibacter sp. | reverse complement strand
GGGAGCCAAAGTATTCAATTCTTTTGGGATTGTCCATTCCCTGCCCAGATTATGGGTTTGCAATCCATACATGCCGTAAAATATATCACTCCCGGCAAGATCCAATTTGTTCATGGTCATTACTACACTAGGGGTATCCTTGTTACCAGAACCAGGTACAATTCCCGCTCTGGGATGACACCAACACCTTTCACCATCAAACAGTTTAGTAGGAACATTTAATTCCTGTGAATAATTTAATTTTTCTTTTGTGCAGCTGTAAAGGGACGGAATATAGGTCAATGAAATGCCACCTATCAAAGTAGATTTTAGAAATTGTCGTCTCTTAATTGTAAAATCTATAGTACTATTCTTTTTCATTTACGTATCAGATTTAAAGCCCCAAAATCTAGCGTAGTGAAAAGGGTAACTTCTAGTTTTAATTCCTTTACGGTAAACAAGATAATAATTGTAAGGAGATCGTTAAAATAAACTTTATAGACCTGGTCTTATTGGCGACATCAGAACTATTTGTGATATAGAGCTATACTCTTATAGTGCATCTGCCATATAGGAGTAAACAATAGAGGTTATGTGTAAATAAAAAATAAAGGGGACGTATTGGCTATGGCCTTATGGAAAATGCGATGCAAGCGATTGTTAAGGTCTTGTAACTGCCAATCGGGAAGATTATACATATATAACTGCAGGGAAGAGGTTAGGAGCCTTCGCCCAACAATTTTGCAAGCGTAAATGGGCTATAGTGGCTGATCAATATTTTTATTCGTATTTGAGGCAATTTGTGCAGCTTGTCTCCCATACACCTTATTCACTATTTTGTGCAGGTCTGGGATTACGGTCTTAGCTAATTTGCTGGTGCTGTTCAAGAGTACACAGATTCCAAGTTCGGCCTCTGGGAAAATGGCAATTTCATTTCTAAAATTATTTACGCTACCGCCATGGTGCCAAATTGTCTTTTCCCTATTGGAACCATTGTCCAAATATTTGTGTATCCTCCATCCAAAGGCATAATAAGAGGATTTATGTCCTGGCCATTTCTGGTAATATTTTCTGCTTCCCTTTATTTCTATAAAGGGGGTAAATGTTTCCTTTAAGTCGGACTTGTCCATTATTTCTGGATTGTATCCCAATAAAAAGCGCATCCATTTGGCCATATCCATAGCACTGGCGTTTATCCCCCCTGCCGCTATAGCATTAAAATAACTATTGGATAGTGGCAAGGTTTTAAAGCCTCTTCCCCTATGGGCGTGCGGTAGGGCCACGTTTTCAATTTTGGCCAAGGAATCGTAGTCCATGGTGGTAGAGCACATACCCAAAGGATTGAACAATCTATTGGTCAAGACTGATTTTAATTCTTGTCCCGTAGCCTTATGCACCATCTCACCACAAAGGGCAAACATGGCATTTTGATAGCTGTACATCGCCCCGGGCTTACTGATCGGGGCAACTACTTTGAAACGGCCTGCGATATCCTTGAGAGGAACACCTGCTTCCACCAAGTTGGTAAAACTATGATAGGGGGCTCCCGAAGAATGTGACAAAATGTTCGCGAGTGTAATTTTTTGTGTATTCCCACTGTCTCCCAATTGGAAGTTGGGAATATAATCACTTATTCCATCCTTCCAGTCCAACAGTCCTTCATTTTTAAGACTGGCCGTCAAAACCCCTGCAAAGCCTTTGGACAAAGAACCCAATCTAAAAACAGTTTCCTTGTCGACCCTATCGGAACCCTTGACACTTTTCGTTCCAAATCCTTCGGAAATAAT
>JBFHGV010000787.1:0-1766 GCA_041582955.1 Arenibacter sp. | reverse complement strand
TCCAACTGGGATTCATCTATCAATCTGGCATTGGCCAAGGTCTCTTCCATTTTGGAAATTTTCATCTCCAATAGTCCCTGAGCCTCTTTGGCCGCATCATACTCTGCATTTTCAGACAAATCTCCTTTATCCCTTGCCTCGGCGATAGCTTCGGAAGCCTTGGGACGTTCTACATCCTTTAGGTGATTTAATTCCTCTCTCAATTTTTTTAAGCCTTCTGCTGTATAATAAGATACCTTACTCATAAGTCTATATTAAATAAATAGGAAAATCCCCTTTTTTTAAAGAGGATTTAAGACAAATATACATAAATTTTGTTCAAATTTGCTTAAGTTTTCTTAAATAGACATGGTCATATGAAAGGTGTATTCGGGATTTTGGTTTTCTTTTTTTTGATGGGTTGCGATAATAACTCCACCAATAGAAACCCCTATTTACAGGAAGTTAGCTTTAGGTTCGACCTGAATTTAAACCTTCCGCAATACAGTGCGTTGACCAATACCGGCAGTGCAATTTACGTTGGAAACGCCGTGGTTGGTACCAGAGGCGCTTTTGTCATCAACACAGGGTTTAATTCCTATATGGCCTGGGAGGCCAGCTGTCCCAATCATGCGCCCAACGATTGCTCTACCATGACCTTGGACGGACAAGTGGTTAGCTGCTCTTGCGAAGGTTATGAATACAATTTGTTTACAGGACAACTACTGAACAAACCTGAAGATGGCAAAACTTATCACGATCTACTTTTTTACCGTTCTACCTTTAGCGGTAACACGGTAGTAATCTCCAACTAAACCCTTCATTGGATTTGCCCCAAGATTTTATCCATAACCCAGCTGGTATGCAATCCTGATTTCCCCAATGAAGAATGTTCCTTTTCACCAAATAGGTGATCGGCCATATCTTTTACATGAAACTCCTGAACATGCCTAGGGTGCTCTATAAACAGCTTTTGAGAACCATTTTTATTGTGCAATACTACCTCATCCTCACCAAATATAGAAAACACGATCTTTCCGCTACTACCAAGAATCTCTACTACATCTTCACTATCCAAAGTACCAAAATTCCAACTGCCTGTTCCGGTTATCCCGTTGGCATGCACCCAACACGCAGCAATGGCATCTTTGGAAGTGTATAGTTTTTGTTGGTTAACGCTTACCCCAAAGGCATTTTCTATATCCCCCAGAAGAAATGAAAATAAATCCAATCCATGACTGGCCAAATCATCAAAATACCCCCCTGGGGCCACATCCTTGTCCGTTCGCCAATTATAGGTCTTATCCAGATCCCAGTCACCAGGGGGTTTACTAAGATTCCAGCGAATATGCCGCAGCTCCCCAATTTCATTGTTGTTCAACCATTCCTGGACCTTTAAGAATCGTGGTAAGGACCGTCTGTAATAGGCCACAAAAAGTGGAAGTCCCTTCATATGAAAAGCATTATAAATCTCCAAGCTTTCCGCATAACTAGGAGCCAAAGGTTTTTCTACACAGCAGGGCTTACCTGCTTCCGCTACCAATAAGGCATACTGTTTATGGGTATCTGGGGGAGTGGCTATATAAACGGCATCGATCTCCGGATCCTGAATTAAATCCTCTGCTTTGCCATAAAATTTAGGTACTCCATGCCTTTTGGCATAATCTTCCGCTTTCTCCACATCCCTGCGCATAACGGCCATTAATTTAAATCCTTCAGTAAACTGATAAGGCGGACCGCTTTTTACCTCGGTCACCGCTCCACACCCAATTATACCCCATCGCAAG
>JBFHGV010000786.1:0-1769 GCA_041582955.1 Arenibacter sp. | reverse complement strand
GGCTATAGTTGTCACCTAAAGCTAGTTTGAATATTTCTACACATTCATCAATATCTATTAAGAAGGCGCTACCATTAAAATATAATAATATGAAACAGGCCATTGTAACATTTATTAGAAAGGTAAGAGAACTATTGACTCCCTTATACCATAAATATGATCAGAAACTCCCATATATTGTTACAGTAGTAATAGCCTTGATCCTTGTGGTAGGCGGAATCAATATATTCATAGAACTTACCGAAACCTTGACCACCGACGAATTGGTAGGCATAGATCATAATATCACCCAATATATCCTATCCTTTCGGAGTCCGTCCCTTACACAATATTTTCTGTTCATGACTTATTTGGGGGATGTATACGGCTATCTTATTGTCCTGGCTATTTATGTTGTAATCTCGATTTTTATGCTCAAAAAATGGAAATATATTGGTCAAACAGCGCTTGTACTCCTTCTGGCAACAGTATCCAATATGATGTTAAAACGCTTTGTGGACAGGGCAAGACCCAGTATAGAGCACATGGTTTCGGTAGAGACCTTGAGCTATCCCAGTGGCCATGCCATGAGTGCCATGGCCTTTTACGGATTTCTGATCTTTTTGATTTTTAAACTCAACATCAACAAACACTACAAATACGGGTTTATGGGACTTTTGGCATTGATTATTTTAAGCATAGGCATTAGTAGGATTTACTTGGGCGTACACTACCCTTCAGATATTGCAGGGGGCTATATTGCGGGTTTGATATGGGTGTTTTTTTGTGTGCTAGTGTTTAATTTGATCGAAATCTTTAGAAGGGACCCACAAACTTGATCTTATCTTGTTGCCAAATTATAATCCGTAAACTACCACGGAGCAAGCCCACATAGCGTTAATAAGAAATAAACTTAGCATAGCAAAGCAAGCTATGGAGCATGCAGATCTAAATTATGGAGTAAAGGCTGTTGGCAATTTCCTTTTATATCTTACTTAGGCTCAGGGGTAACAGCATCCAATATCTCATCGTCCATACCATAGTATTTTAAGGCTATGGCGAAGGCCAAGACCGATAGGATAACACCCACTATAAAAACGGTATAGGTCCAACTGAGCAGTCGATATTTCTTCTGCAGTACTTTACCAAGGTAATAGAGATCCATAGTTAGTGAGTCATATATGGTTTCGGTATCCTGTATTATATTCCTAATCCTTCCCTTAAAGTCCTCCAGCTCCATTAAATGGAAATTTCCAAAGAACAAAAAATTCCTATTTTTACTTTTGATCTCCCCTTCCACTACATCTTTATTTTCGATTTTAGGGCGGGTGGCCAATACCGACATAATCATTGAAGCGATACTGAACAGCACAAAAATTACCGTTGGATAAATAAGATATGAGTTGGAGGGGACTCCTAGTTTGGGAATGAGGTTGGCCATAAGCAACGAAATGATGATGGCATTTACAGAGAGTAAAATATTGGCCTTTGTATCGGCAATATCGCTTAATTTAAGATGATTCCTCAGCTGAATCCGATAAAGTGACTGAATGGCCCTACCCGGACTTTTGTCTTTCAGCTTGGCCTTCAGTTTTTCCTTGTTCTTGGTTTTAACCATTTTCGCAGTCGTCCCTATCAAATCCATGGTATTGGATTCTTTCTTCTTTTGCCAATTTTCATTGGCATAATCTGTATAAAAACGATGTTCGGTGCGCAAAATTTCAATAAACCTTATTCTCCATTCCTCCATCGGCGGGATATTTTTATCAAAATTCTGAAGTTCCATGTAT
>JBFHGV010000785.1:0-1772 GCA_041582955.1 Arenibacter sp. | reverse complement strand
GCCTTATATGACGCAGAGTTAGTTGATGGAAAGATCAATCAGATAATGGCCCTTTGTTCGCCAACTGAGGAAATTTCTGTGATCAAGGCCAAGTTCTTTGCGGATTGTACAGGCGATGCTACCTTGGCAGCACAAGTAGGCGCAAATTATATGCGTGGAAGGGAAGCAAAATCCAAATGGGGAGAATCTCTCGCCGTAGATGTTGAAGATCAAAAAACAATGGGGAACAGCTTATTGTTTACCGCAAAAAAATATGAAAAGAGTATGCCCTATACCCCTCCCAAATGGGCAAGGAAATATACAACCAAGGATTTTTTGCACCGCAATATTTCAACCTATGAATATGGTTATTGGTGGTTGGAATTAGGTGGGGAAATTGACATTGTTCGCGATGGACAACAAAATAGAAAGGATCTTTTGGCTGTGCTATTTGGGGTCTGGGATTATATTAAGAACTCCGGGAACCATCCGGATTCGGAAAATTGGGCCTTGGACTCCATAGGAATGATCCCTGGGAAAAGGGAGAGCAGACGAGTAGAAGGCGATTACATAATGAAACAGGAAGACGTACAGGCGGCAACCTTGTTTGAAGATAGGGTAGCCTATGGCGGTTGGCCATTGGACGATCACCCTCCTGGGGGAATGGATACCACTGGAGAAGTGCCTTATGTCTCTATACCATTAAAAGGACCATATTCCATTCCTTTCAGATCACTATATAGTAAAAATATTCCCAATCTGTTGATGGCCGGTCGAAATATAAGTGTTTCCCATGTGGCACTTTCATCTACCAGGGTAATGGCAACCTGCAGTACTTTGGGACAGGCCATTGGCACCGCCATGGATTATTGCAATAAAAATGGGATACTTCCAACTGAGTTAGGGAATAGTAGTGAACATATAATAAAACTACAACAAATTTTACTGAAGCAGGACCAGGCATTACTTGGAGTAAAGAACGAAGATGCAGCTGATTTGGCCAGAACGGCCAAGATAACGGCCTCTTCAGAAACAGCGGATGGAAAGGCGATAAAGATAATTGACGGTTATAACAGGGAAGTTGGGGATGGCATTACCCATAAATGGTGTGCCAGTATGGAAAATGGGGAGCAATGGATCATGTTGAGTTGGAAAAAACCGATCAAGATCAATAAAATCCAGTTCATATTCGATACCGGCTTAGATCGCTTTTTACGACTTTCTGCCCAGGACTGGGTAAATGACAACCAAATTAGAGGCCAACAACCGGAAACTGTTGCCGATTATGTCATAGAAGTCCAGGGGAAAAATATTGACAAAACACTTCTTAGTAATGAAAATAATTATTTGAGACTGGTAGAACATAGCTTTGAATCTGTTGAAATAAAGCAATTGAAAATCAAGGTTACTAGGACCAATGGCGACCCTCTCGCCAAAATATTTGAAGTGCGTTGTTATCAAGAATAAAAGGGATGTTAGAAATAATCCTTTAATTTAGGTATTGTATCAGTAATTATGATATACAGTTTTGGGCCGTTTCCTTATTTTAGGGAACGGTCTTTAATTTGATTGGAGTAATACCTCGCATCTTCAATGATATTCAAGAGATTGTAGCTCTTCGGGGGATAGAAGATTTTACATTTCAATGCAATAGAATTCAAAATTTCCTTCCTCTGAAGGCTGAAGTTTAATACGTCAGTACCTGGAAATTTGTTTAACTAACTGTTTTTTTTTAATGTTTAACCCTTTTGATTATATTTGGTTGATTCCCTATTCCATACGCTTTAATGGCT
>JBFHGV010000784.1:0-1784 GCA_041582955.1 Arenibacter sp. | reverse complement strand
CTAAACGATCCCTCTATACTGATATTGGACGAACCCACCAATGGTTTGGACCCCCAAGGCATACATCAAATTCGGGAGATTATAAAAAAAATAGCAGGCCAAGGCACTACCATTCTCCTGGCCTCACACCTACTGGATGAGGTAGAAAAAGTATGCAGCCATGTAATAATACTTCGCCAAGGGGAAAAACTATACTCCGGACCTGTAGATGGTATGTTAAGGAGTCATGGATTCTTTGAGTTGAAGAGTACGGACAATAGTAGTCTGGTCTCCTATCTTGACCAACATGCCAGTTTTGGAAACATTAAACAAGAAAATGGCCTGGTAACCGCTGTCTTAAAAGAAGAAATGGAGGCTCCAACATTGAATAGGGATCTATTTAACAACGGTATAATACTTTCACACTTGGTAAAACGCAAGGAGAGCTTGGAGGAACAATTCCTTAGCCTGACCAACCGCAAAAAACAATAATATTAAAGCCTTGACCCCGTATACAATATGATACGATTACTACAAATAGAATTAATAAAACTGTGGAACAATAACGCCAGTAAGGTTTTAATATTAGCTTATTTTACCCTCATTCTATGTATGGCCCTGATCGCTGCCATTAAATTTGACATAGGCCCCATACAATTCCATGTTGCGGAGCAAGGAATATTTAATTTTCCATATATATGGCATCTTAACACCTGGATCGCAAGTGGACTCAAGCTTTTCTTGGCCATAATAATTGTTTCTATGATGGCCAATGAATATAGTAACAAGACCTTGAAGCAAAATTTAATAGATGGCCTGAGCAAGAAAGAGTTTATTGCCTCCAAATTTCTCACCGTGCTGGTCTTCTCCATTTTTTCGACGATTTTTGTTTTTGTGGTTTCCCTGGTTTTGGGACTCCTATATTCGGATTACACGGAAATATCTATTGTTTTATCGGACCTGGAATACCTTTTAGCCTATTTGGTAAAGTTGATCGGATTCTTTTCTTTCTGTCTTTTCCTAGGAATTTTGGTCAAAAGATCGGCCTTCGCTCTTGGTTTTCTGATTTTATGGTTCGCCTTGGAAAACCTCGGTATCCGATTCTTGGTATGGTGGTTGGCCGGGAAGGAGGCCTCCTTAAGCATAATGAAGTTTTTACCCCTTGAATCTATGAGCAACCTGATCAAAGAGCCTGTCACCAGGTTTAAGGCTGTTCAAAGTATGGCTCAACAGGTAGGGGAAGAATTTACCAAAGATTACACCGTACACTTTTATGAGTTATTGGTGGTAGGCTGTTGGACTGGAATTTTTATATATCTATCCTATGTGTTGCTCAAAGTACGGGATTTATGAGCATCATCATTTCAAATTTATGAGCTATTCCCTAAATCCTACGCAATGGCCAAAATGGACTTAAATAGTTCCCAAAGTACCCTAGTATTGCCCTTGTTTTATTAATTTTATGTCATGGTACCATATAGATGCTCTTTTAATTTAAAATCCGTAAAAAAGGAGTGATCAATACCAATTGAGGTACAAATGCAAATGCTGGGCAAATGTTGTTGTGGCATTATTCACTAGAAATTTTAAGAAAATGAAATTCAAAGTTGTTTCCGAGTTTAAACCTACCGGTGATCAACCCCAAGCCATAAAGCAACTCCAAGAGGGTATAGAGACCAATGAACGTTATCAAACTCTTTTAGGGGTAACAGGTTCTGGAAAAACCTTTACAGTGGCCAATGTTATAGAACAGGTACAACGGCCTACTCTGGTATTAGCCCATAATAAAACATTGGCCGCCCAGT
>JBFHGV010000783.1:0-1790 GCA_041582955.1 Arenibacter sp. | reverse complement strand
TTATGCAATTGGGACTTTGATGGATGTTGCTTTTTGGGGTATGCGCCAAGCCCTGTTTTTATTCGCGATAAAATAAAAACGGATAGCACAAATTGGATTACTGTTTATATAATACATTGTGTATGAACTTTAAAAAAAAACTAAAATGAACGTACAAGCTTATTTGGCATTTTCTGGAGATTGTTTAAAGGCATTGAATTTTTATGCAGATTGTTTTGATGCCGAGATTGTAAATAAGCAAACTTATGAAGAATCTAAAATGGATATTCCCGAATCGTATCGACATCAACTTCAGCATGCAGAGTTAAAGGGGAAGGGCATAAAATTAATGGCCTATGATGCTGCACCCGATACGCCTTTGAACAATGGCAATAAAATTCATTTGGCTATAGATATGGATCAGCGGGAAAAGGCACAGGAGTTGTTCCGAAAGCTTTCCAATGGGGGACAGGTAAATCATAACTTCGTAGAAAAGGAATGGGGGGCCATGTACGGCCGTTGTACGGATAAATTTGGAATTCACTGGATGGTCAATTGTGATCTGTAGTCCTAATTGATTAAATTACAGGTAATACTATTTTTCAACCTAGCATATGTCACAGATTGACCCTAAAATTATCCGTCAGGTCTTTATATTACTTCTCATTATTTTGCTGGGAGGTATAATATTTCAGGCAATATTACCTTATTTTTCAGGGGTTTTGGGAGCTATTACAATTTATGTGCTTTTGCGCAAGCCCATGGCCAAATTAGTTAAAAAAGGGTGGCTGCCCAATGTAGCGGCCACCTTTTTATTAATAGGGTCATTTGTCTGTATTTTGTTGCCGGTTTCTGGAATCGTTCTTATGTTGGGAAATAAGGTGGAGAGTGCGGTTCAGAATTCCGAAAAGGTTATTTCTGCTGTAGAATACCAAATGGAAAAATGGGAAAATCAATTTGGATATGATTTTACCTCCCAAATAGATGCCAATGCGGTATCAACATGGCTGTCTCAAAATCTTCAGGGATTTGCCGGAGGAACCTTCAATATTTTTATTGCCGTCGCCATTATGTATTTCATGCTTTTTTATATGTTGACCAATCGGCGTGAACTAAGGGAATCCTTGTACGAGTATATTCCTATTAAAAAGGATAATCTAAAGATAATAGGGGAGGAAGTTAGGGCGATGGTGCGCTCCAATGCCTTGGGTATTCCCTTGGTGGCCTTGGCACAGGGACTAATAGCACTGATAGGATTTTTGATATTTGGGGTGCAAGCCCCCGTTTTCTGGGCGGTAATCGTCACTATAGGTTCTATGATTCCCTTCATAGGTTCTTTATTGGGCATTGTTCCTGTTTTTATATTGTCTATTTCTAACGGCAACACTTTTCAAGCTTGGGGTGTTCTTCTCTATGGTTTTATTGTGGTAGGGGCAACCGATAATCTATTTCGCCTTTTTGTTCTTAAAAAACTGGACAATGTGCATCCCCTCATTACGCTTATTGGAGTAATTGTTGGAGTACCCATTTTTGGATTTATAGGACTAATTTTTGGTCCCTTGCTTATTAGCCTTTTCTTGATAATTGTGCGGATGTATAAAAAGGAATACGCCAAGGACAACAAGGACAGGCTTTAACTTCTGCGATAATTCCGTCCCAAAGGATCTTTGTGTATTGCCTTAGGCCTGCCTGCCCTAGGTAGGAGAAAAGTCCCTTCTTCACTAGGAGGTCCCTAAAACCTTGGGATTTTACGGACCTAAGCCATGGCCTTAATTATCTCCAAGGCTTCAATGAGCCTTAACGGCCATGTA
>JBFHGV010000782.1:0-1795 GCA_041582955.1 Arenibacter sp. | reverse complement strand
TGTCCAGCAAGGCCTTTACCACGACCGACGAACTATTGCTGACCCTCTCCAATTCCTTAACTTTTACAGGCTTCTTTGTTTGTGCCTGCAACTGGAACAAGGAAAGTACAACCTGACTCTGTTTGGGTGCCCTAGTGAGGGAATTTAATAAAGCCTCCAAGCTTTCTTCGGACCTATAGTCTTTTCCAAGTTGAACATATCGTATCAATTTGGGTTTACAAGTTTCTCAAACACTTCTTCTTTTAAAAAAACAACGTTTTTTTTAATCAATCGGTTCAACACCGGAATAATATTTTTTTTATCCAGGATCTCACTTATTTCCTGAACCCTCAAAATGGACTGCTGTTGCAAGGCTTCAAATACCATGAACTCATCGTCCAAAAGCTCATTTTCCTCCACTATGGCCTTATCGTTCCTAACAATCAATGTTTCACTTTCCAGCAATAGTGCACTGGGTACCGCAGAGCGAAATACTTCTCCTATGGAACACATATAATATTGGGACAACCATTCCCAGAATTTCAACTGTGTAGGGGTAACCAAGGGATGGTCATCCAAAATCTGATCAATATCCTTGGCCTCGTAAACGGTAGGAGCGCTCTGGTGTATTTCTTGAACGAGGGCCGTGTATATTTTAGATTTCCCAAAAGGAACCGCCACCCGCATACCGGGCCTTATAATGTTTACCTCGGCCTCATTGATCCTATAGGTAAATAATTTTTCTATAGGAATTGGTAAAATAACATTGATAAAGTACTGCATATCCCCTTTACTCCTATCCTTCAACCCTTAGCCAGGTTTGGGTACGGTATATAAATGCCAAATACCCCCTCACCTTTAGTTCGTCCGGGTTCTCCGGATTTAGCCATATTTTACATCTAAAGGTCATTGCCTGTTCCGGATCGAACAATGTTTTTCCTTTCCATTCTCCATTGCCCACTGGCTTTACCTCTTCAATAATCTTCATTCCCACTATGGGCTTGTTCTTTCGCTCCCCATCGCACTTGGCGCATACGGCATCTTCCCGACCTTCTTCCAGAATCTCCACTACATGCCCATACATTAATCCATCTTCCTCATAAATTTTAATAATGGCCTTGGGATTCCCTGTCCTATCGTCTATTGTTTTCCATTTTCCAAATACGCTTTGCCCATAGAAGGACATAGAAAAAAGCATAAAAACAATGTATACTACCAACTTATTCACTTTCATCATGTTTTTTATATTTTTTTCTCAATGAATTTAATGAGGCATTCAGTTCAAACCCCAGCAGCAATATATTGGAATTTAACCAAATAAAGACCAATAATATCAACAAACCACCTAAAGCCCCATATAATTCATTATATCTGGCAAATTTTTCAACATATACACCAAATAGATAGGAGGTAAGTATAACAAGTAGGGTGGTCATTAAGGCTCCTGCAGAAAAAAACTTAGCCTGCTTCCCCTCTTTTGTTCCAAAATAGTATAAAATTGCTGTAATAAAGTAGGCCAACATCCCCAAAAACAAAAATTTCCCCCACTGAACTAGGATATAATCCTTTTCATCTACCTGCATCTCCCCTCCCCTATGGGTGATTTCATGCAGCCCCATTAGCACATATGCCTCAAAGTAAACAAATACCACAGCCCCCAGTAGTAGTAAGATAGATAGCATCAACCCTACGATCAAAGCGTAGAGGTATTGTCTAATGATGCTTCGGTTTAGGCTAACGTGATATGAATTTTCGAACCCGCCAAAAATGGCGTTCACCCCATTGGCCATTAAAAAAATGGAGGTAATAAAAGCTA
>JBFHGV010000781.1:0-1809 GCA_041582955.1 Arenibacter sp. | reverse complement strand
GATTGATAGACCCATCAAATGGCACGAAGGATATGGAGGTCATAGAAAAGACCATCGCCAACTTGGATGCCACCGGTTCCAGTCAGTGGGTTGGTTATTCCTTTAGCTGGCTGGGAAATCTAAAAGCACGGGCTTTTGATGGGGAAGGAGCTGCAAAAGCATTAAAGGATTTTGCCACCTCCTTTGTACTACCCAATAGTTTTCATGTTAACGGCGACCAATCGGGTACCGGAAAATCGAATTTTACCTATAGGCCATTTACCTTGGAAGGCAATTTTGCCTTTGCTGCCGGCCTACAGGAGATGCTGATACAGAGTCACACCGGAACAGTACGGCTTTTTCCCGCCATTCCCACCGATTGGAAAAACGTTGGATTTAGCAAATTACGGACAGAAGGTGCTTTTTTGATTTCCGCTCAAAAACAGGACGGGAAGCTAAAATGGGTAAAGATCGTTTCTGAAAAAGGCGGGGAGGTCCGACTTATGAATCCCTTTTCAAATAAGGAATTTTCAATTAAAGATGAAGTTAACGCCCAATGGGATGGCGATATATTGATAATTGAAACCCAACCCGGTCAAGAAATATGGCTAAAGCCATGATGCAATAAGCCATATTGCACCAAATGCGGTACTCAGAGTTATCCAAAAGGTCTACACCAGTAGTATAGGTCCAACATGGAATAAAAGGACCTAAAATAAGGTTCCTACCCTAGGCAGGGGAAGGTGGATCCTCAGCCAAAGGCTGAGGAGACGGAAGGGGTACATTTTATTGGTTCGGAAACACGTCCTTTTAAAGAAGTGTATTAAACATATCCCGAATACAAATAGCTTTAAGTGTTCTCGACTGCGCTCCAATGGACAGACAGTTACTTAGAAAAGAATTGCCCTTTTGCAACTCCCGTTATTATCGGGAGAAAAGTTGCGCAACTAGATTTTTTACTGTTTTTCCCAACCCTAGTAATAACAAGAGGTCACTTGGTATTATCCTTAGACAACAACAATCATGGAATTTCCCAAGAAAAAAACTATAGACTTAGTTATATAACTATTTTTATAGTTGCATAACTAAAAAAATAGTTATATGTTTGGATTGCGTTAAGGATTGGAGTGAAAAGCCCACAGTTCCTGAATAGTGAACGAGGACTTGTAACGTAAAGCCTGACGGCCTTGGCCGTAACGTCGAACAAAGAAAAATTAAAAATCCATGAAGAAATTGACGAACAAGGAGGAAGAGGTAATGAAAATTTTATGGGAATTGGAGAAAGCTTTTGTTAAAGACGTTCTTGCCAAGTTCACCGATGATAAGCCCCATTACAATACCCTTTCCACCATTATACGAAACTTGGAAGAAAAGGGATATGTTTCCCATGAGGCCTACGGAAATACCCACCAATACTACCCCGTGTTGGCCAAAGAAGAGTACCGAAAACAATTTATTAGCGGTGCCATTGAGGACTATTTTAATAGTTCCTATAAGAATCTGGTCTCCTATTTTGCTGCAGAGGACAAAATAAGTGTGGAAGAATTGAAAGAGATTATTAAGCTTATAGAAAAAAAGAACTAATGGAAGACCTCTTTATATACTTGATAAAAAGCAGTGGTATTCTGGGTCTTTTTTGGTGCTGCTTCAAACTTTTTTTAGAAAAGGAAACACTTTTTTCCTTACACAGGGTGTTCCTTATTTCAGGGATTTTAACAGCCCTACTTTTTCCATTATGGACACTTACCAAGATTGTATTGGTAGACCCCCTACCCTTTACTTTGACCGAATCCACGACTGAAGCGTATACTCCTGTAAATACGCCTACAT
>JBFHGV010000780.1:0-1811 GCA_041582955.1 Arenibacter sp. | reverse complement strand
GGCCATAGTAATGTTCAGGGAGATAGGACCAAGGGTAAATACTAAAAGCCCCCAAAATATCTTTTGGATAACTTGGAAAAGACCTTTGGTTTCAAGCCCCCAACCAAACATGGGTACGATACCGTTGAAAGTATAAAAGCCATGTATTCTGGTAAGGCAAGGGTATTTTTTGCCATGGGAGGCAATTTTCTATCTGCCACCCCGGATACCCTGTATACCGCTTCTGCCCTACAAAAATGTGATTTAACCGTTCAGGTATCCACCAAATTAAATCGTAGCCACCTCATCCATGGAAAGGAAGCTCTTATTCTACCCTGCCTAGGAAGAACGGACAAAGACCTCATTGACGGGGAATTGCAATTTGTAAGCGTAGAAAACTCTATGGGAATCGTACATAGCTCCAAGGGTAGCCTAAATCCCATTTCTCCCCACCTACTTAGCGAACCATACATTGTGTGTAAATTGGCCATAGCCACTTTAAAGAACTCAAAAGTAAACTGGAAGCTATACTTGGAACATTATGATCACATACGGAACAGTATAGAAAAGTGTATTCCCGGGTTTAAAGACTTTAATAAACAGGTGCGGATACCCTCCGGATTTTACCTTCCTAACGGACCACGGAACAACAGCTACCAAACCCCTACCGGAAAAGCCAATTTTAGTATTTCCAATAGAGAGCCGATAGTCCTGGCCAATGATGAATTTTTAATGATGACCATTAGAAGCCATGATCAATTTAATACTACCATTTACGGATTAAATGACAGATATAGGGGCATATACCATGAACGAAGGGTTCTCCTTATAAATCCAAGGGATATGGAAAAACACAACTTAAAGGAAAAGGAACTGGTAGATCTGTATAATTACCACGGGAATACAGAAAGGGTTGCGAGGAAATTTATCGTTCTGCCTTACAATATTCCCCAGCAATGTTGCGCCACCTACTTTCCGGAGGCCAATGTTTTAGTCCCACTGAACAGCACGGCCGACAAGAGCAATACCCCAACCTCAAAATCTGTAATTATAAAAATAAAAAGACATAGGGCCCAACCCTAATAAAAGTAGATCGGTCCCTGCATTTCACTGTGTAAAGTAAATTGTTTTATTATGGTAACCCTAAAAAAAAGCAACTCCAAGGATCCTGACTTTATAGGGATGGTAAAGTTGCTGGATGCCGATTTAAGGGCCAGGGATGGTGAAGACCATGACTTCTACGCCCAATTTAACGGTATAGAAGACTTGGAACTGGTGATTTTGGCTTATAAGGAACATACCCCCATAGGTTGTGGCGCTTTAAAGAGGTATAATAACAACTGTATGGAAATCAAAAGAATGTTTGTAACGCCAAAGGAGCGCGGAAAGGGAATTGCCTCCATGATTTTAAAGACCATGGAAAACTGGGCCGCAAACAATAATTTTAGTTCATGTATATTGGAGACAGGGCTTAGACAGCCGGAAGCCATTGCCCTTTATAAAAAAAATAATTATTTGCCCCAACCCAATTATGGCCCCTATAAGGAGATACCCAATAGTGTTTGTTTTATAAAAAAACTATGACCTTCTTTTCTAAATCCCTAACTTATGCCTCTTAAAATTAAAAAATCAACAATGTACTCTAATTCAAAACCAATCCACAAAACGGCTTACCTGTCCATTCTTTTACTTTTCCTAACTATAAATAGCTTTGGTCAAAAGGGGCAACGAGAATATTACCAAATAAAAACCTATCTCCTAGAAACCGTAGAGCAGGAGCAAAAAACAGACAACTATCTTAAATCTGCCTTATTACCGGCGCTCAAAAGACT
>JBFHGV010000779.1:0-1811 GCA_041582955.1 Arenibacter sp. | reverse complement strand
TTTGTGCTCCAAGTAGGGCGGTTATGCTTACAGGAAAGCACAGTCATATCAATGGGAAAGTAGATAACATCAGCCCGTTTGACTGGAATCAGGACAACTTTGCAAAATCATTGCAAAAGGCCGGCTATCAAACGGCTCTAATAGGAAAAATTCATTTGGACGGCTTACCGCAAGGCTTTAACTATTCCAATGTACTGCCCGGCCAAGGGCAATATTATTCCCCGGATTTTATAGAAAACGGGATAAAAAAGAATTATCCAGGGTACGTTACAACGGTCACTACCGATATAGCGCTGAACTGGCTCAATGATAACAGGGATAAGGACAAACCTTTTCTGTTGCTGTACCATCAAAAGGCACCGCATAGAACATGGATGCCAGAAGAAAAATATTTGAACCTATTTGCTGACAAAATCTTTGATCCTCCGGCAAATTTCTTTGATGACTATGAAGGTAGGTCAGCGGCGGCGGCCCATGAAATGGGGATATTTAAGGATATGGACCTGGTGTACGATTTAAAAATGCTGGATAAGGCCGGAACCATAAAAACAAGATATCGCAGAGCTTTTCAGAACCAATACAATAGAATGGACGATAGTCAGCGCACCGCATGGGACGTTCATTATGACCCTATTATTCACGACTTTAAATCGCTGGATCTAAAGGGAAAGGATTTGGCCCTATGGAAATATAACCGGTATATGCAGGACTACCTGAGTACGGTGCAGTCTGTTGACGATGGTGTGGGACAAATTCTTGATTATTTAAAAGAAAAAGGGCTAGAAGAAAATACAATTGTTGTCTATACCTCTGATCAAGGGTTTTATTTGGGGGAACACGGTTGGTTCGACAAGCGATTTATGTACGAAGAATCCTTTAGAACTCCCCTGTTGGTTAAATACCCAAGAGAAATAAAGGCAGGAACCGTGGTTGACAACTTGGTGCAAAATTTGGATTTCGCCCCAACATTTTTGGATTATGCGGGAATAGAAATACCTAGGGATATTCAAGGAGAGTCTTTTCGTAGATTGGTTAATGGAGAAGCAGGTGAATGGAGGGATGCCATATATTATACCTACTATGAATTTCCCGGGGAACACCATGTAAAACGTCACTATGGGATAAGAACAGATCGGTATAAGCTAATTCACTTTTATTATGATATTGACGCCTGGGAACTGTATGATCTAGAAGTGGATCCTGTGGAAATGAACAATGTATACAATGACCCAGAGTACACCCAAGTAAGGGCAGATATGCACAGGCAATTGGAAGAATTAAGGGTTAAATATGGTGATAGTGATCAACTCAATAATTCACATTTGCAACGATTTTTAAATGCTACCGGGAAAAAATAAAATAATATGTTGAAAGGAATTTTAAAAAAACAAGCAGCTATTCAAACTCTTTGGCGTTCCACCTTGATGCTAATGTTCCTTATTATGTGGGGGTGCCAGGAAACGGCAAAGGAAACAAGTAAAAAGCCCAATATATTATTTCTTTTTACGGATGACCAAAGGTATGGTACCCTTGGAGCCCTGGGTATGGATGAAGTGCTTACCCCGGGAATGGATGGGTTAATGGCAACAGGTACCTCTTTTACCAATGCCTATATTTTAGGTGCACCCCATGGGGCAGTGTGCTCGCCCAGTAGGGCCATGCTAATGACAGGACGCCACTATTTTAATATTGAGCCCAATGTATATGCGCAATTTTCTGTTCCTGATAGCCTAAGGGGCAAATCGGATAATCTTACATTCCCAGAATATTTTAGATCCAAAGGATCTGCCACTTTTGCCACTGGCAAACAA
>JBFHGV010000778.1:0-1813 GCA_041582955.1 Arenibacter sp. | reverse complement strand
TTGTGGTAGATGCTTGGAAGGGTCAGTAAAATTGAAATTATTTTCTATGTCCACCAATATTTTTCCAATAGCCTCACCTCCTTCAATACGGGACCAAGTGGTATTAATACCTTCAAAAACGTTCATTTTGTCCTTTGGCATCTCACCTTTTAAAAGCTCTATGTACTCCTGCTCACTTCCCCGGGTTGATAATCTTCCAAAGCCTTGGCAAAGATGTTGGCTACTTGCAAGTGAGGCTATTTCATTATTGGATAGCCCCCGTAATGGATAATAAACGCCAACGTCCAATCCCATCAAGTTAGACTTATCTGCTTTAAGGAATTTCTCCTCGCTCCCGTAAAACCACCAAGAGGTATTAAAAAACAACCTTTTAGGTTGCCATACCTCAGTACTCTTTAATTGTTCCGGATATATTGCAGGGTTATTGGCCAAATCAAAGGCCTCATAACTTAGCATTGCCGAAGAGGTGTGGTGTCCATGGGTAGCACCAGGTGTCCTATGATCAAACCTATTGATAATGATATCCGGTTTTAAATTACGGATAATCCAAATCACATCGCTAAGTACTTCGTCTTTGTTCCAGATTTTAAGGGTTTCGTTTGGATGCTTGGAGTATCCAAAGTCATTGGCCCTAGTGAAAAATTGTTCCCCGCCATCCTTTCGCCTTGCAGCCAGCAGTTCTTGAGTTCGCAGAACCCCCAACAGCTCGCGTAATTCCGGGCCAATCAAATTTTGACCACCATCTCCCCGGGTTAGGGACAAATAGGCTGTTTTGGCCTTTACCTCATTGGAAAGATAAGAAATGAGTCTTGTGTTTTCATCATCAGGATGTGCCGCTATATAGAGGGCTGTACCCAAAAAATTTAGTTTTTGAATGGAATGGTAAATATCCGAAGAAGAATTTTTCTTGGGTGCCTGGGAAGAAATAAGATTACAGGACAGTAGTATTCCAGAGAAGAATACCCAAAAAAGGCGCATATAATTTTGTTTTAGTTGGTTCTCAAAGATAAAAATATATCAACCCCAACAGCAATTTTTACAACTACTTTAACAACTTAAAGCGCATTGGAGTTATCCTGTGAATCTTCAAAGGTTTGTGCCAAGGCAACAGCCTTTTGCAACATCATATTATTGGGGTAGGTAAAAAGCTCTCCATTCTTTCTTCGCAAGTGTATATGGAAGGCCCTGATATCCTCAATGAGGTACACTTCATAAGGCAACTCCATCTCCTTATCCATTATTCTAATTTTATCACCAATCTTAAATGGGAAGGAAAAAAACAAAATAACTCCAGCGGTAATATTACTAAGTATAGACCATTGGGCAAATAGAGCAACCCCTATTACTGCAAAAATAGAGGAGAAAACAAGACCAATATCCTTGATATCTACTCCCCATATCAAAATTAAAGCTACTACTGCAAAGGCAAAAAGGCCTATGGTAGAGTACTTGATTATAAGGCGGGTGCGTACCTCGTTGATATCACTTATCTTACCCACTTTTTTTATAGCTTTTGTACCTATGAATTTTAAAATCAAAAACACAAGTAAACAAATTGCCGTACCTAAAAGCTCCTGCTTAAACTCAAAAAGAAATGTATCCATATAACCTATAATCCTAAACTGTCTCTCAAAACCACATCACTGTTACTATTTTCTTTCCAATAGGCCCGTTTTAATGTCTTTATTTTATTTGCCCGGGTGGTAAGCATTTGTGAATTGGCGTCCGACCCACTGGGGAAGCTTTCTGTCCAATTGTCTATTTCGTAAGGAAAAGAACTATTGAAACTGATAGATAAAGTCCTGTTCAATTC
>JBFHGV010000777.1:0-1825 GCA_041582955.1 Arenibacter sp. | reverse complement strand
TCCCTTTTCTTTAAGTATTGCGGCCAATTTATCATCGGTAAGCGGTTTTTTCTTTTCTTCTTGACCAATCACCGTTTCCAAAATCTTTTTTATTTCCTTGGTAGATACATCCTCTCCTTGGTCGTTTTTCATGGATTCGGAGAAATATTCCTTTATTAATTTTGTGCCATAAGGGGTGTCTACATATTTACTGTTTGCAACCCTGGAAACGGTAGAAACATCCATATTGATCCTATCGGCAATATCTTTTAGGATCATTGGCCGTAATTTGCGTTCATCCCCTGTTAAAAAGTACTCTTTCTGGTACTGCATAATCTCGTTCATGGTTATATAAAGGGTCTGCTGTCGTTGCCTAATGGCATCTATGAACCACTTGGCGGCATCTAGCTTTTGCTTTATAAACATTACGGTATCCTTTTGGGACTTGGATTTGTCCTTAGAATTTTTGTACCCTTCAAGCATGTTGTTGTACTCCCTGGATACATGTAGTTCTGGAGCATTCCTACCGTTAAGGGTGAGCTCTAACTCCCCATCCGTAATCCGGATGGAGAAGTCGGGCACCACATGCTCTACAATTCTATTGTTTCCTGAATAGGACCCGCCCGGTTTCGGGTTTAAACGCTCAATCTCTGTTATGGCATCCTTTAGTTGTTCCTCGGTAATATTGTGTTTTTGAAGCAGTTTTTTATAATGCTTCTTGGTAAACTGCTCAAAGGATTTTTCCAATAGGCTTATGGCCAATTCTATACTGGGGGTCAGCTCTTTTCTTTTGAGTTGGATGAGCAGGCACTCTTCCAGGGATCTTGCACCAACCCCTGCTGGGTCCAATTCCTGTACAACCTTCAGTACTTTTTCAATGGTCTCCTCCTCGGTATATATGTTTTGGGTAAAGGCCAAGTCGTCCATGATGTCTGCAAGGGGTCTTCTTATGTAACCGCTTTCGTCCACGCTGCCGACCAAAAATTCGGCAATTGCCCATTCCTCATCATTTAGATATACCGTGTTGAGTTGATTTATGAGATATTGGTTAAAGGAAATACCAGCGGCATAGGGAACACTTTTTTCGTCGTCATCGGCACTGTAGTTGTTGGCTTGGGTGCGATAATCCGGAATTTCATCGTCACTGAGGTAATCATCTATATTGATGTCCTCTGCGTTGATACTTTCGCTATCCGTCTCATTGTCATATAGGTCTTCAAACTCATCCTGCTGTGGTTCCAATTCATCTTTTCCAGTTTCCAAGGCAGGATTTTCCTCCAGTTCCTGTTTAAGACGTTGTTCAAATGCCTGCGTAGGCAACTGAATCAACTTCATCAACTGTATTTGTTGTGGAGATAATTTCTGCGATAATTTAAACTGTAGATGTTGTTTCAACATATTGGTTCGTAATCTGTTCTATAAAGTTACCAAATAATGATTAGAATTCGGCATTCTGAGGGGTTCTGGGGAAGGGTATTACGTCCCTTATATTGCCCATACCGGTGGCAAATAATACCAGCCTTTCAAAGCCTAGGCCAAATCCACTATGAACGGCCGTTCCAAACTTTCTGAGATCCAGGTACCACCACAGTTCTTTTTCGTCTATATCCAAAGCCTTAATTTTCTCCAAAAGTACGTCTAGGCGTTCTTCACGTTGTGAGCCCCCTACTATTTCACCAATCCCAGGGAATAGTATGTCCATGGCCCTAACCGTTTTTCCATCTTCATTTAAACGCATGTAAAAAGCCTTTATCTTGGCAGGGTAATCAAATAATATTACTGGACATTTAAAATGTTTTTCAACCAGATACCGCTCGTGTTCGCTCTGTAGGTCGGCACCCCATTC
>JBFHGV010000776.1:0-1831 GCA_041582955.1 Arenibacter sp. | reverse complement strand
GCCACGGTTCGGTAGTTCAGTTGGTTAGAATACCTGCCTGTCACGCAGGGGGTCGCGGGTTCGAGTCCCGTCCGGACCGCTAAAAGCCTTCAACGCAAGTTGGAGGCTTTTTTAGTTTTAAGAAGGTGCAAAAACGGATCATGACCAATTGTTGTGTTTATGCAAATATTGTGGTTAATCTATAAAGGAAGAATTCTACATTCTTCACACCTCTAAACTGGGCCCTAAAAGCTTTTATTTTTGCGTTGAAGGATTCCGCCGATGCGTTGGTGCTCCTGTTTATAAAATAGTTCAGGATCGACCTATAATTGAGTGATATCGTATTTGCAATAGTATTGGATCAAGTCCATTTTCTGGGTTTCTTCATATCTATGCAATTAGTTGAGATAATCCAAATAGGAATAATTCTGTATTTCTTACACCCTTGAACTGTTCCTTGAATGCCTTGATCTTGGTGTTGAATGATTCTGCCAAAGCAATAATTGGGGTTAAAAAAGGGGAGAGTCCGAGTGTTTGGGTTTTATTGTCTCTGGCTTTAATAAGCTGAATTCCGCACAGATTATAATTACATAGATAATGAAACCTCTATATAATAAAAGAGACTCATATTGTAGGTGGTGTTCTGATATAGAAGCCCCAGGTAGTATGTGCCATCTTCCCATGCCTTTAACCCGGTAATGGGGTTGGGGTTGGGTAGGTTGTTGTCTCTTTCTGCACCAATGAGGAGATCTGCTGTTGTCATTGTCAATGGTGTTGTGCTAAAATCTAAAACGGTATTGCCAAAAGTTTGGGATGTTTCTAAACCTGTGTGTTCTTCAATGTCCCAAATAATGGTTTTTGTATAATCTATAGCATCTATGTATTCCGGTTTGTGGTTATGCTTTTTATTGATCAGGACCACGTACAATTTACCATCTCCTTTTACATTGTTAATATAGGCTTGGGCGGTAAGGGTATCGTTCATTTTAAGTAGTCGGTCACCACTACCATCTTTTGAATAGTTAAATAATTGCCTATTTGTACTCTTGTTAACCACTAAATAGGACCTTATTTGAGGATCTACGGGTAGGTTCTCCGCTTTGTAAATGGTAATACTTCGCTTTTCCTTCAGGGTCGTTCCATTTTCATCGTTTACAATAATGGTGAAATTATACTTCCCTTCCACAGCATCTTCAGGTATATCAAAATGCTTATGTACCGTAGCATTTTTAAGCCCTTTAAACTCATTCCAGCTCAGTTTATAATCCCAGGAACCAGCATAGCTCTCACCTTCTATAGGTTCAAAAGTAACCTGGACCAAGTCCAATTTATCACCTGCAATGATTTTGGCATTTAGGTGAAAATCGCGGCCAATGACCCCAATTTCATTGTTGCTTAATCCAATCTCAATATTGGATATGGTGGGTAGGAGCAATTCAATTTCGTTGTGATCCGTACTACAAGAAGTGAAAAGCAATAATAGCAACATAGGTGCGGCCATTAAAAGATTTTTAAGATCGGTGGTTGTTTTCATGGTATTTGGTACAATTATTATTCTGTAATTTTTATATCTACCGATGTTCTGCTTTGCCACCCTGTTTCATCGATTACCGAAAAGGAACAATGGTAGTCACCAGTATCAATATTGTTTGGAATGGTAAGGCTGATGCTTATTTCATAGTTTGTCAACCCGTCTTCAATAGCATAATTTTCAATAAAAATCCATGGATCTGTGGCTGTTTTTTTAGAATCTAAACTACAATCCCCATCTTGATCATCGTGGGTGTGATGGTCAAAATTGTGATGGATATCCAATCTGTAAGAGGCCAATTCCACATTATCAGAGACCATC
>JBFHGV010000775.1:0-1837 GCA_041582955.1 Arenibacter sp. | reverse complement strand
TCATACCTGTAATTGGTTGTGGTATAAAATTCATTTTCCTTAAAGGTGGTTATACGCTGTTCATTGGTTTTCAGCAATCCCATATCTATATTCTGCCATTGCAAGGTGGCCGTTAACCTATCGTCAAAAAACGACTTCCTAAATGTTAGGTTGGGCGAGTAAAACCTGGAGTCTTCACCCTGTGCCGTATTGGTATCCGATAAATAATTGAATGTAAATTGTAGGGAGGCATTTTCCCAAAAGGAATAGGTAGAATTAAGGTTAAAAGAATATATGGTGGCACTACTGTTTACATCGTAATTTCTACTAACACCATCTCTATGCCTAAAGGTAAAGGCCCCGTCTATATCATAGGAATAAATATTAGCTCCTATAAAATTGGTCCAATTATCCGTTGGCTTTAGTTGTGCCCCTATTTCAATTCCCAAGGCACTACTTTTGCCTACATTGGAATACACTCTATTGATTATACTGTCCAGTACCGCCCCATTGGCTTCATATGCCAAGGTGTTTACACGGTTAATGACATTGTCTACATGCCTATAATAAGCAGTTGCGCTGACCGAATTGCCTCCTTTTAAGCTTTTGGTCACACCCAATTCAACCAGGTCGATGAATTCCGGTCTTAATTGATTGTCCCCTTGTTCAAAAACCTCTGAATGTTCCCTTTCTGCAAAACTGTTCATTTTAAGGGTGGTTGTTCTTTCAACCCTTTTGCTATAGGCTGCCTTTAATTTGGTCCTATCACTAACCCTGTATTGCAGGGATGCCGAAGGGAACAACTTCACAAAATCGTACGTATAGGTTTGTTCTGGATCGGCAGTCCTTAGTTCTTCTGAATAAGTACGGTCCATAGACTCCAAGCGAACACCCCCTGCATAGTCCCATTTATTGCTTGCTCCTGTTAGTTGCGCATATCCGGAATGAATGGTTCGCTCTAGGCTTATATTACTAGAGAATTCCGGTACCAGCACACCATCACGCTCATAAACAAATTCACCGGTATGGTCAATGTTCCTATATTGATATCCTGTTTCCAGCATCCCGAATGAAAAGGGTCTAAACTGGTAGTCTAGGTTTACGCGATAGCCATTTAAGGGGTTGTCATTGGTATTGTATTCTTGTTGATATACAATATTACGATCATTGAGACCTAAATTATCATTATAGGTAGGACCTCCTAAAAAAGTGTACTCATAAAGTAAAGAGGTAGATAATCTGGAGTCGTTGTTGAATTTATGGGCGTAATCAAAACTCCCCAAGGCAAAATCGCCCTTTCTGGTCCTTAAATTATGATTGTAATACTGAAAAGTATAGTCCCTATTACCACTGCCTATAGGAGAAATAGCATGATTGTCATAGTAGTCGATATCTGCCAAACGGTCTACCGTATGTTTTCCGGCATAAAAGCCCAAAGAATAGGTATCCGAATCATTAGGGGTGAAATCTACGCCAAATCTACCGTTGTAACTAATATCATCAAAACTGCGTTCCCCATCAGACGGTAAAAAAGTCTGTTTGTCCTCGGCCTGATTGATCACAAATACCTCTCCTTCCCTTCTTCCGGTCTTGTCATTGCGTTGGTAACTGGTGCCAAAAGATAGGTTCCATTTATCCGTACGCCTGTTCACAGTGGCATCAATGTCGTATCGCTGGGCGGCTACCTTAGTATCATAAGGTTCTATAGATGGTAGTCCGCCTCGCACATTGATTTGGGTATAAACCCCATTGGTAGCTCCTTTTTTGGTTATAATATTTATAATACCGCCCTTTCCTTCCGGGTCATATTTGGCCGAAGGTGCAGTAATCAATTCTACTGTCTCCAATGCATTGGCGG
>JBFHGV010000774.1:0-1852 GCA_041582955.1 Arenibacter sp. | reverse complement strand
CAAATAGCCAAATTCCAATTTAGGACTGGTATATATTACATCATTGACTTCATATCCCCCTGCCAAACACTGGTACATAAAAAAAGTCCCCGAGTAGAGGACTTTTTGTTCTATAATTATGGATTGGATCCCAAAGCATCGCAGTCCTACCAAAAATGCTATATCCTAAAACAAACATTGGCACTTTGGAACCATATATCCAAGGAACACTTGTGCTATGGAAATACGTTGATGAAATTAGGTAATCAAATTTCCTTCATCATCCCATTCTGCCATAACATTTCTCTTACTTTGGTCCACGCATTTGGCAACCCACTCCGGATCATAGGACTTTCCATGTTTTTCCAACACATCGGCAGGAACCCCATCCCATACATTAGGTGAGTTACCCTTATAGCCCAAGTCTTCTATTCCTTCTTTAGAGGTATAATAACCGGTAACGGTTAAATTGCGCACCAATGAAAAGAACTGTTGTTCATAGGTAGGGTTCTCCTTGTCCGGATAAGCTATAGCGTCCAGTATTTCTTTTTGCTGATCAACTGTGGCAGATTTAAATTCTGCACCAAACTCCCTGTTGCTCTTACTATCCAACCACATAAGTCCCCCACGCAATGGGGTTTGATAGGAAGGAATATCCTTGGCCATAAACTCAATAAAATCTGGAACCCCGGCATCGGTGGCACTGCCATAGGTATCCGTGGCGGGCAATATTAGCGCACAGAGCACACCCAAGGTATCCATTTCATGTTCATTAAAAAACTGCTCTGCCTGCAATTTTTTTATTAATTCCTTTTCTTCAGGTGTTCTACCAAAATGTTTCTCTTCAACATTAAGAGCCTCTTCCGCTCCTGTCTCGGCCTCGGTTCCCGGTTTACAACCATTTATTGCGAGTCCACCGGCAACACCACCTAGAATTATGGACTTTATACTTTTTCTCCTATCCATGATATTAGATATTTTGTTTTTTCAATTGATCAATAATATAGTCAGAAGTTCTCCATGCCAATGCCAAGATGGTCCAGGTTGGATTTTTATCGGCTTGGGAAACAAATGGTCCGGCATCTACAATAAATACATTATCTGCATCATGCAGTTGCTCGTATTTGTTTACTACAGAAGTTTTGGGATCGTTACCCATTCTTGTAGTACCTACTTCATGAATAATCTCTCCCGGATTCAACAATCCGTAATCTTTATCTTTTCCTGGGATTTCACCCAATACATGTCCGCCCATATTATGGATCAATTCCTCAAAGGTTTCTTGCATGTGTTTGGCCTGTAAACGTTCATGGTCTGACCATTGGTAGTTAAAGCGCAAAACGGGTATACCAAATTCATCCACTTTATTGGGATCTATTTCGCAATAGTTGCTTTCCATGGCAATGGATTCTCCCCTACCGGCGAAACCAATCATAGCACCGTAATATTTCTTTACATCCTCCCTGAGGACATTACCATATCAGCCTACTTTTTCCCCTAAGAATTCGTTAAGGGCATTGGGATTAAAGCCGAAACCGTAGCTTGGCATACCCAATCCTCCCCAAATTTCAATATGATATCCTCTGGCAAAATCGAGCTTCTTATTGTCTAGCCACCAAGGGGTATATACGTGCATCCCCCCCACACCATCTTCGTTATAGGTCTTACGGTTCATCAGGTCGGGCACAAACCCGGTCATTCCTCCCCCTGTGGAGTCGTGCAGGTACTTCCCTACCACTCCGCTGCTGTTGCCCAGTCCGGCAGGATGTTGCTTACTTTTGGAATTTAACAGTATTCTTGCCGTACTACAGGCCGATGCCGCCAAAACAACAATTTTACCCTTTAAACCATATTCCTTACGGTCTTCCTTGTT
>JBFHGV010000773.1:0-1853 GCA_041582955.1 Arenibacter sp. | reverse complement strand
TTCCGCATCATATCCGCCGGATTGCTGATTTTCCGCACTCCCTAGATCCATTACGGTATAATCATTACTGGCAAAATCCTGACGGTAGCCGTTAAAAAAGGACAATTCTTCATTTTCAAAAGAGTATCCTGCCAACAGACTAAAATCATGGTTACCAAATTCTTTGGTATACTCTCCTGTGAACTGCATGGTCTTGAAAATGGTCTTGTCACTATGTTGATTCAGGTAGGATTGCCCTAAAAACACATCTTCATTTAGTCTTTGGGAGGCCAAATAGGAACGCTCCTCATCAAGAGTAAAATTATACCCCCCTATAGCAGAAAAGATTAGATCTTCATTGGGCTTCCAATCCAATTTCAGGTTTACCCCTACCCTGGTGGTAGGATTGTTTAAATAAGATTGGGAATCCAACCAAGCAACAGGCGTTCCCCCACTTTCTGGTCCAATACCATAATTACCTTGAGAATCACGTCCTAAAAAGGTAGCAGGGTAGCGCACGGCATTTTGAACCAATTGATCTAAAAACCCACCTCCTTTGTTTGCCGTGGCCTGTGGTTCTTTACGTTCTTCCAAAGCTCCAAAAAACCTAGTGTTCAATTCAAAAGTTTCACCTAATTTATTATTCAGGTTCATACGGATATTATAGCGGTTGAAGCTATTTTTGGGTACAATACCCTGTTGATCCATAAACCCTGCGGAAACATAGTATTTATTTCTCTCATCGCCTCCGTTTACAGTAAGTGTATGTGAGGTCTGTATTCCTCTTTCAGAGAACAGGTCTTCCAGGAATCTGGTATTGGGATAATTGTCAAGATCATTTTGAGCCCTGTATTGCTCAATGTCCTCAGCGCTAAAACTATTACTTCCCGAAGCAATATTATACATTTCGGCATATTCCCATGAGTTGACAAAATCTGGAAGCTCAGTGGCTTCATTGACCCCTAGATAACTGTTATAGCTAACTGAAAACTTCTTGTTGTTTCCACTTTTGGTGGTAATCAATATTACCCCGTTGGCCGATCTAGCACCGTAGATGGCTGCGGATGAAGCATCCTTTAATACGGATATTGAAGCGATATCATCCGGGTTGATATCGTTCAAGGTACCTGCAATACCATCTATGAGAACCAGGGCATTTGGGGTAGCCCCAAAAGATCCTACCCCCCTAACACGAATATCCCCGCCACTTTGTCCAGGTCTTCCTGTTCTCTGTATTACGGTAACCCCCGGCATTTGACCTGCTATAGCTTGGGAGGCCTGTGTTACGGGTCTATTTTCTATGTCTTTGGATGACACTTGTGAAATGGAACCAATTACATTGACCTTCTTTTGGGTGCCATACCCTACCACTACAACTTCATCCAATCCTGCGGCACTCTCCTCAAGAGTAATGCTAAGGGTGGTCTGCCCGGAAATTGGAATTTCCTTAGTGGAAAATCCGATGTAGGAAATAACCAAAATAGCTTCGGCATTGGTAAGTTCCAAAGTAAAGTTTCCGTCAAAATCGGTCTGTGTACCATTGGTAGTGCCTTTTTCAATTACACTTGCTCCCGGTAGCGACATTCCCGTTTCGTCCAAAACCGTACCTGATATAGTAGGCTGTTGTGTGCTTATCTTTTTTTCCAGACCATTGCCTTGGCCAAATTTTTGATCTTGGCCTTTTATTGGTTTCAAAGCAATTTGTTTGTCCAGCACCTTATAGACAATATTGGTTCCGTTAAATACCTGCTCCAATATTTTGGAAACTGTTACCCTTTTTACCCTAACGGTCACTTTTCGTTCCAAGTCCACTTCTTTGGTATCTACAAAGAATTTGAACTCTGTTTGCGACTCAATTTCATTAAGCACGTCAT
>JBFHGV010000772.1:0-1853 GCA_041582955.1 Arenibacter sp. | reverse complement strand
GTATCTCAGCTTCCTTGCATTGCTGCTTTTTCACTGGATACGAATTGTTCTTCTGAATTTTCTTAAAGAATTTTCAGGGTTGTATTACTGTTTATTTGTCAAGGTTCAATTTGGTTTTTTGTTTCTTTTTGTTGTCTTGTGTCTCACAGGCAACTTTGATAGTATATCATCTGCTGTTTGATAAGTCAACACTTTTTTTAATTGTGGATGGAGTGTAGTAGGTGTCGCTATACTTTTGGTTGTAGATAGAATTGGTGTATTCCCGTTGTGTTATTAATGTTAAGGGGAAAGGCAGTTGTATTAGCTTGTGAGCTGTAGCTGTAGTTCTATGCATACCCTTATTCGGTTGGATGGTGTACTGATAAAAAAGGTCGATTTCAGCTAGGTAAGGTGCAATAAAAATAACGGTAACCGGTAAAATCTGAAAAAATTAATCCGCTTAGGAGCGTTATTACAGTGCTCTAAAGGTCAGAGCATAAGATTCCGATTTTTTTATTGGCCCATAGCTCTAAGAAGAGTCTGTGTAGTGCTATGGGGCTCAACTAATTCTCGCAGAGGGTGAATTAACGGCTCTCTGGGTGTTAATTTGGTCTACTGAAGGCAATCTCTGGATTGTTGTCCTTCTGTTTCTTAAACAGGCGCTGTTGTTGTTTTACTGTTAAGGTGCTACCGTCCGGACTCCAGCCTGGAGGACCAAAAATATACATAAAGGCATGTGAAAGCTTTTTGGCTTTCTTCACGTCATTGTATATATCTTTAAATTCATGGGTAAGGATAACTACCGGATTGTGGGAATTTGGTGCGTGGATAACCCCGTATTTCACATCAATATCGTCATCAAGTTCTTTCCAGGTGCCAAACATTTTGTCGAATATATTCAGAAATCCACCGTGGTTCTTGTCCAAATATTCCACATTTTGGGCGTGGTGTACCTGATGCATGGTGTGGGTGTTGAATATTTTTTCCAAGAAGCCCATTTTTGGTACGTAAACCGTGTGTAGTTGAAATTGCCATAACGCCTCTATGCCCAAACATACCACCACCATTTCTGGCGGGAAACCGATAGCTGGCATCCACATGTAAAACAAGGGTTTGTAAAGTATGGTGAACCAACCGTTGCGTACCGCAGTTCCAAGATTAAAGTTGTCCGAAGAATGGTGAACAATATGTGCTGCCCATAAAATTCGGATCTCGTGATTGGCCCTATGGAACCAATAATAGGTGAAATCGTCCGCCAGCTGGCATAAGAGCCATACGTACCAAGCATAGCCAAAAGACTCATAGCCCAATATATTGGTTCTTACCCCATCGGTGACAGGGTTAAAAAGATCGTAGGTAAATTCAAAAATTACAATAGCCGATACAACCTTGATCAAGGGGGCTATGATTGCGGAGCCAACTCCCATAAAACCACTGGCTGCCAAATCCTTCCAATCATATAAATGATCGTCACCATGCGTTTTGCTATACGTTAGCTCTAATAAAATGAAAGCAATAAAACAGGGAACACCGTATACCAAGGGGTTGGTAAAATCCATAGAAAAATTAATTTGCGCAAATATATAACAATATTGAGTTATTTTTCAAGTAATTAATCCCAATTAACCTTAATTTAAAAGGATTTCAAAATATTGACAGGCCGATGCCGTGAAATCGTACTCCAGAAATTACGTACATCCAGATCAGGGGCCAACAGCCTTAAACTTAAGAGGTGTTGGCAGGGTGTTGACCTAAAAAAGCCTTGGCTGTGAATCATCATCCTCTTTTGATTCTTTTTTTTGCTGTTCAGTGGACTTGGAGTGGGGATTGTCCGTTGCCGAAGTTTTGTTGGTACCCACATTTTCCTCAACTAT
>JBFHGV010000771.1:0-1874 GCA_041582955.1 Arenibacter sp. | reverse complement strand
TTGGAAAGCCTGCCAGAGAAAGAGGCCCAGTTAAGGGTCATTAATGATGCCCTGGCCCGTCATGATTCCATAGCCCTTTCCGTGTTTACCCAATTTAAGCAAACCTTGGGGCCCGATCCCAAAATAACGGTTAGCCAAGGTGCGGTAACCGTAGTTATGGATAACAACTATGTATTTGGCGACAACAACAAAAAACTAAACGTACAGGATAAGGCCCAGGCCATAATCGCCAAGATCGGGGCTATTTTGAAAAATAATCCAGAATTGGAAATCGAAGTTGTCAGCAATAGTAATTTGGTAGCCAGCGGGGATAGTAAAATAAATAATTGGCAAATTGGAACACAGCAAGCTGCTGCTATCGCCAATCTATTTGAAAACAAGTATGAGGTGGAAGCCAAGCGTATTAGGGCTACCGGCATCTCAGAATTGGGACTTTATAGTATAGAAACGGCTACGGAAATTAGAGTACAGCCCAAGTTCTATGACTTCTTTAAATTGGTAAAAGAGAATATGAAATAGAGCGTTGCTATATTCGGAAATATTCTTGGAATGTCCCCTACAGTAAACCTTTAGTACAAGAAAAATAAAAAGCAACTTACAAAAAGTTACAGGACACCATAATTTTTATAGGAATAGGCCGTTTTACTTTGAACGAACCAAAAACACCGATACAAAATGACCGGAGAGGAAATCTTTCAACTTTTTGCCTATTTATTGCCTGCTGTAGTAACAGGAGTTGTTGCTTTTTATTTTTTTAGGTTACATACCAAAAATGAAGAAGGTAGGAGACGATATTTATTACATAAGGACAGTCAGAAGAATACCTTGCCCATACGTCTACAAGCCTATGAAAGAATGGCACTCTTCCTAGAACGTATAGCAATACCCAGCTTGGTGGTGCGAGTGGCACCAAAGTCGACCAGCAAAAACGATTACGAGAACCTCTTGATAAAGAGCATAGAAAGTGAATTTGAACATAACCTGTCCCAGCAGATTTATATGACGGATGAATGTTGGAATGTGATCAAAGCAGCCAAAAGTGCTACCATCCAAATGATCCGAAAGGCAGGTATGAGCGAATCCGATTCTGCGGACAAACTAAGGGAAGATATCCTTAATGAGACCATGGAAAAGCAATCCCCTTCTGCTACTGCACTATCTTATGTAAAGAAGGAAATAGGGGAACTCTGGTAACTAGTTTAATCTTATTTATAAGCTACTGGAGAATTTCTCCTGGGCATATTGGTACCCTTGTTGCCACCATTTGCTCATAAGTTTTTTATTGAATACCAAGGAATTTTCGGTTAGTTTGGTGGGTGTATAGTACAGGTTTAATTGCACCCCATTGTGCTTGGCGGCCAACACGCCTTCAGAAATATCGTGATACTCAATTTGGTCTAGTACAAAGCCATATATGCTAAGCATTAGTGAAAAGGGGTTTTTTCCCAAAACCTTATTGTGTTCCATATTTTCCGATTCTAAAATAATGGCGTCTATTTCGGTAGCCCCTCTTCTAATGGCTTCGCGTATTGGTACAACACAGCCCAGTCCACCGTCGCCATATTCAAATCCGTCTTTTTTCACCAAGGACATGAAGGGAATATAATTACAGGAAATCCAAATCCAATCACAAAATTCATCATAAGTAAAATCTTTAATGGATTTATACTCAATCCTATTTTTTGAAAGATTAGACACCGTTACTACAACATCTTTCTGTTGCTTTTTAATAGTTTCGAATTCCTCCGAAGTAAAATTCTTTTTTATGGTACGCCTTAGTGCCCTACTCTCCCCAAACGTTCTTTTCTTTTTTAAGAATTGTAGAATAGTGGTGAGAAAAATAATGGATACGTATTCCCTACCTTCATTTTTCA
>JBFHGV010000770.1:0-1874 GCA_041582955.1 Arenibacter sp. | reverse complement strand
GAATGTTTCAGATTCCACAGCCTTGGTGCTTTGTATTTGGGGGATTGGAATAATAGGTTCTATCTATGCGGTTTTTGGCGGATTAAAGGCTGTAGCTGTTTCGGATAGTATCAATGCGGTTGGTTTAATTGTTGGAGGGATACTAATCCCTATCTTTGGCTTAATGGCCATTGGCGATGGAAATGTACTTAATGGTCTTGACACCTTAATGAACACTAACCCGGAAAGATTTGACTCCACTGGAGAACCTGGACAGGAAGTGCCATTTTCTACCATTTTCACAGGAATGATGCTGGTTCAACTTTTTTATTGGGGAACCAACCAACAAATAATCCAAAGGGCCTTAGGGGCCAAAAATTTGGCAGAGGGCCAAAAAGGGTTGTTATTGGCTTCCTTTTTAAAGATTTTAGGGCCATTAATCCTAGTACTCCCAGGAATGATAGCCTACCATTATTTTGAAGGCGGTTTATCTTCCAGTGATCTGGCCTACCCAGAATTGGTAAGGGCCGTATTGCCCAAACCCCTGGTAGGTTTTTTTGCTGCAGTACTTTTTGGAGCCATATTGAGTTCCTTTAACAGTGTTCTCAATAGCTCGGTAACCTTGTTTGGAATAGACATCTACAAGCAGCACATTAACAAAGAGGCTCCGGAAAAAACAGTGGTAAAATACGGTAAGATATTTGGAATATGTTTGGCCCTGGCCGCCATGTTCATTGCCCCCTTAATTGCCAATGCCGGAAGTTTATTTAATTATTTACAGGAAATAAACGGGATATACAGTATTCCCATTTTCACCATTATAGTGGTAGGGTACTTAACCAAAAGGGTTCCTGCCATAGCGGCCAAGATTGGTATTTTTTCTGGCTCCTTATTGTATATCATTAGCCAGTTTATACTTAAGGGACAACTTGTAGAAAGCGCCTTGGAGAAGGCCAAAGCCTCTGGGATAACAGATCCCGATGCCCTTAAATTGGTGGAAGCCGATGCTTACCCACACTATTTACATATTATGGCAATTTTATTTCTGGCCAACGCGGGAATCATGTTACTTATTGGCAAGTTTTACCCCAGAAAAGAAGCCTTTGAGCTGCAGTATACCGAACAAGTTTCCATTGAACCCTACAAATATGTAAACCAAGTAGGACTGGCCATTTGCGCCATTGTGATATGTATTTATGTATATTTCGCTAAATAAATACGATATAAAAAAAATATAGAAAAAGCCAGTGAATTTATTTTCACTGGCTTTTCTTTTTCTTCACAACAGTTCCCTTTATCCTGGACTATTATCCTACTGGTATTAGTATCCGGCGTTCTGCACCAAATTGGGATTGGACAACAAAGCTGTTTCTGGGATAGGAAATAGATTTAGGTTAGGATCTCCACTTACCTCCTTCAAATTCCAAGGCGCGGTAAATTTATCAAATCGCACCAAATCGTTCCTTCTCCAAAACTCAATATATAATTCCCGGCCTCTTTCTGCCAATAACTCATCCTCTGACACGCTTGTTAGGTCCGGGGTATTTTCTCTTGTACGTCTTAACTCATTTACCATTTCTGTTGGATCACCGCCCATACGCATCATAGCTTCTGCCTTCATAAGATGGGCATCCGAATACCTAAACATAATTTGGTGCTTTCTAAAAGAGTTAATTTCACCCCCATCATTTGGATGGTACTTAAGAATTCTGATGCCATCAGCTTCTCCATTTCCTACCAAGGAAGTCAATTCTTTTTTCAATATTAGATCACCTCCCTGTCTATTTTTCAATTTAGTACCGTCTTCATTGTACTGCTGATTGATCAAAAAGCCATATCCAAGACCTAAGTTAACATTGTCGGCATTGGAAGCATCGGGTACCCAACCTCTTCTT
>JBFHGV010000769.1:0-1883 GCA_041582955.1 Arenibacter sp. | reverse complement strand
TCTTTATAATAGCCAAATTTATCTAACGGAATACCATAAAATCGTGCTTGAAGCGAATGGTTAAAATCGATACCATACCAACCAAATCGGTTTTGTATTTCAGCCCAAGTTAAAGCATGGCAGGTTTTATCTTTTGCAAACACAAACGGATCTCCAGACGAACCAGACGTTTTATTTAAGTATACGTTTTTAGGCGAAAAGCCTTCAGATAATCGCTGATTTAACGGTTGCTGTAAATCGCGTTTTGTCATTACAGGAACAGAATTCCAATGTTCTAGATCTATATTTTTTCCAAAAGATTTATAAAACGAATTATGTTTTAAATGAAATGCAATAATCTCTCTTTTTTTAGAATTTAGATAGTCTTCATACGCCGTTGCATTTAATTTTTGAATATTAGAAAGTGTGCGTTTGGCTTCCTGTAAAGGGAAACCATTAAGTTGTAACGTAAGATTGAATATCTTCAAAAGAGAATGATGTATATGTTTTTGTAAAATAATTATTTTTTAAGCGTAAAAGCAATTATTTTTGCTTCAAACTATATTTGATATGACAATTTTAATACTAGGTTCAGGCGGAAGAGAACACACTTTCGCATGGAAAATTTCTCAAAGTCCATTATGTAAAAAACTATTTGTTGCTCCGGGTAACTCGGGAACGGCAGCCATAGCAGAGAATGTGGCCATAGGCGTAACAGATTTTGAAGCGATTAAAACCTTAGTATTAGAACACAATATAGAGATGGTTGTCGTAGGGCCCGAAGATCCATTAGTGCAAGGGGTTCATGATTTTTTCTTGAACGATGAGAAATTAAAACATGTTGCTGTAATCGGACCAGAACAAGCTGCCGCAGAATTAGAAGGCAGTAAGGAGTTTGCTAAAGAATTTTTATTCAGACATAATATTCCAACAGCGGCTTACCAAAGTTTTAATGCCTCTAATCTTGTGGGTGAAAACATCAACAACCCTACGTCCCTAGAGTTTGGGCCCAATGGCAAGCTCTATGTGTCGGAGCAGCACGGCACTATTTTTGAATACAGTATTGAACGGGATGCCGCCCCTTCAGGGTCGGGCACCTATTCCGTCACCGCTACTTCGGTTATAAACAAAATCAAATTAGGAGTCCCTAATCACAATGATGATGGAACTATTAACACCATGGCTTCACGACAGGTTACTGGTTTAATGACTGCAGGTACCGCAACCAATCCAGTACTCTATGTAAGTTCTTCCGATGCCCGGATAGGGGGAGGTCCGGCGGGCAACGATTCCAACCTGGACACTAATTCGGGTATACTTTCGCGCCTTACCTGGACTGGAAGCGAATGGGATAAGGTAGATTTAGTACGTGGATTGCCTCGTTGTGAGGAGAACCATGCTGTTAACGGCATGGACTCCTTTCAAAAGGGAGGCAATACCTACATATTGCTTCAAACCGGGGGCAATGCCAATAAAGGCGCTCCCAGTAACAATTTCGGGGGTACTCAGGAGACCTTACTTTCCGGAGCACTCCTGATTATCAATATTACCCAATTGGAACAAATGGAGATGGCTAACGGGGGACCTTATATTGACAATCGTCAAGGATCAGTGAAATATATTTATGACCTCCCCACTGTGAACGATCCGGAACGGCCCGATATTGATAATACCAACCCTAATTTTCCTTATCTCCCAGGACACCCGATGTACAATGCCACTATAGACCTAGGCGATCCTTTTGGTGGAAATGACGGGCTAAATCAGGCCTTCTCCGAATCCGGTGGCCCGGTTCAAATATTTTCTCCAGGTTATAGAAATGCCTACGACGTGGTTATTACGGCCGATGGCCGCATATATACCAGTGACAACGGTGGAAATACCGATTGGGGAGGACTACCTGT
>JBFHGV010000768.1:0-1884 GCA_041582955.1 Arenibacter sp. | reverse complement strand
TTTCCGGTATTCTGGGAATATCCCAAGTGTTCTTAATTATAATATTCCACAGCAGTCTTACCATGGTGGTTCAAATTCAAATTGTGGTAATGATAGCTTTATTAGTAGCCCAATCACTTTACTTTTTTAGTAAATCCCTAAAATAATGATCCAAGTACCCCTATATAATGTTCATTCCCATTGGGGGGAGCCAATTTGCTTCCAAAACCACGCCAGCGGAAGCATATCATCTAAAACATATACCTAAGGTTCGCAGATTACAACTTAACCAAACACCTTTACCATTGGTCTACACCAAAAGACCAACCACCTATTAATCCCAAAACAAACATGATATAATAGGGATATTTGTTATAGATATATAATTTAAAAACCAAGATAAATCTTAACCTATGAAACTAGCAATTGTAACCGCCTATCCCCCCAGTAAAGTAACCCTAACCGAATATGGATATCATTTGGTAAAGCATTTTAGACTTCAGAATGAAGTGAGTGAAATTATTTTGATCACCGATAAGACCACTGAAGAAAAAGACCTGAATTTTGAAGAGGAAGGTTGCAAAATAACCGTGAGGGAATGTTGGAGTTTTAACAGCTATACCAACTTATTTAGCATAAGCAAAACCATCTCCGAAACAAAGCCAGATGCGGTATTGTTCAACCTTCAATTCCTAAAATTTGGCGATAAAAAAATCCCCGCTGCCATAGGTCTGCTCCTTCCCTTAATTTGCAAGCTTAAAGGAATCCCCACTATTTCCTTACTACACAATATAATGGAGGAGGTAGACCTGGAAAATGCGGGTATTACCAAGAATATCCTACTTCAAAAAATCTACGGACTCATAGGCGCTACCCTTACCAAATTTGTTTTGGCCTCCGATGTCCTTGCGGTAACCATTAGTAAATATGTTGATATCCTTGAGAAAAAATACAAGGCCAGAAACGTTGCACTTGTGCCCCACGGAGCATTTGAGACACCACCGGAACCCAACTATAGTTTACCGGAAGGCCCTAAGCAGATCATGGCATTTGGAAAATTTGGCACCTACAAAAAGGTAGAAATACTTATTGAAGCTGTAGAAATTATTAGAAAACGAAGCCAAATGAACTTGGAAATAGTTATTGCAGGTACGGACAGCCCCAATACGCCTGGCTACTTGGAAGGAATAAAGCAACAATATAGCCAGGTGTCGCAGCTGCGGTTTACGGGCTACGTGGCCGAGGAAGATGTCCCCCAGATTTTCCAGGATAGTGCTGTAGCCGTATTTCCCTACACCTCCACTACAGGTAGTTCTGGCGTATTGCACCAGGCAGGCAGTTATGGCAAGGCCGTGGCCCTGCCCAACTTGGGCGATTTGAGTATTCTTGTAAAAGAGGAAGGGTATAAGGGCGAGTTTTTTAAGCCCGAAAGCGCCCAATCATTGGCCGATGCCATACAGAATATATTAGAAGATGATTTCTACCGTATTCAATTAGGAATGAACAATTATAAAGCGGCCTGCACTTTACCAATGTCCGAAATCACCAATATGTATGTAAATTACTTTAAAGCGATTCAATTGTCGAAATCTGAAGGTTTTTCTTTAAATCTACCTAAAAGCGTAGCAGAACTGGAAAAATAGAATATAGTTTTAGGTTAAGTGAGGAAAGGGGAACGGTTTTACTACTTGTTCCCTTTTCCGTTTTCATAGGTGTCCTTAAAAATGTAATAGGCTTCTTTGGGTTTACCGTTTGCATCCAGGCAACCAAAATATCGCTGAGGGGCCCTGCGCCATGGCATACTGCCCACAACTTTAGTTGGCACCTTTTTAAAATCATATAATGTCCAGAATAAAAATGGTATCTGTTTCTCTTCCAGAATGGATTGAAATTCCTCATAATAGG
>JBFHGV010000767.1:0-1884 GCA_041582955.1 Arenibacter sp. | reverse complement strand
TGTACCAGTAGAAGAAAAATCACATTCCAATTTATAATAATTTTGAGAATAGCCTGTAAACATTGTAAATTGAATAAATAATATTAAAAGAATATTCCTCATTACTCAATATTTTAAATTAATCTTTTTTAATAAGGATACTCCGCCACCATTCTGAATCACCTGCAAAGCGTATAAGTAATCTGAATTAATTTCCAAATCCACATCGTTATAAGATTTGACCGACCCTCCAAATGTTTTATACAGCTTAAGACCCTTTCCTTCCGTACCCTTGTATAAGCGGAATTCTACAACATCAAAATCCTTGACCTTCCATGTGAGGTTGATAAATCTCAATTCACGATTTACAGTTCCCGAGAACCTAATGTCCTCTTCCTTTATAGTCCTACCGTTCCATGTTACTTTGATAGGCTTGGCCGGTAGACTTTCCAATCCAACAGAATCTTTTGCAATTATGGTATAGTTGACAATATTGGCATCCTTCAAAGCAGTATCAAAAAAAGTAGAATCCGTACTATCTTTTATTTCAAATAGTTTCTCCCACTGCAACCCCTCATCGCTGCCAGTTTTTTTATATCCAATATGGGATACAACATCGGGACTGCTACTGCCAATCCAAAAAATCTTTATTCCTTCTTTGGTTACTTGGTAATTGCTCATCACCGGGGAGGAGGGCCTAATAACATCTGGCTTTTCAATCGCCAATAACTTGGAAAACTTGGAACGATTGTAGCGCTGATCTTCAGCCAATATCTTGTAGTACAGTTTTCTATTTAAATTGGTTATGGCAATGGTATCCGTATAAATTTCGTGCTTAAATGTGGCCTGTGTTACTTCCGTAAACTCGACTTTAGGATTATAGGAACGGTAGATACGATAACCACCTAAATCTTCTTCCAAATTTTTTGACCAGGTTAATGTAACGGCTCCTGTGGTATCTACTACAGCTTTCAGACCAATTGGTGGTGCGGGAGGTACAGAATCTACGGGTTGAACCAATGAGTTATAAGATTCACTTTCGGTACCATTTTTGCCTATAGCAACGATGGTGAAATAATTTACCCTATCTAGCCCTTCATAAGTTATTTCCCTAGCTGTTATCGGAATATTATCTACCACCATAGAATAGGGACCGGTATTGGTATTTGCCTTACGCAGTTGAAATTTATCTATTAGCCTATTGCCTTCTTTAGGATACTCCCATCGCAGTATTACCTGGTTGTCCGACGGTAATTCCTTTTGATATATACGGGGAACATGACCTAGCACTTCCTTTGCCCTTCCATATACGACCGCTGAGTACGGTCCTGTTTCCCCAAAAGCAGTTTTCCCTATAATGCGATAATAGACTTTAGTGTTATTGGAAATGGAATCCATATAAAACATGGAAATTTCTGAGGAATCCATGGGTTGTTGGGCATTAAAGATTGGCACACCGTTTAATGGGGCAAAGGAGATACTATCCAATGATCTTTCTACATTATAACTGGTATAGATGTGTTGTAGTAAATTAAAATTCCAGCTCAACGTAACTTTTTGATCCGTAAACACTCCGGTCAGACCCATGGGTTGTGGGAGGGCTTCGTATAAATCAGTACTGGCATAAGCGGTTCCATTTTTAATAGGGATGCTTTTTTGTGCTGTTTTTGCCACGGAGACTGAATAAACATATTTTTCGCCCGCAATAACCGAGTCATCCTCAAAAGCCCAGCCTGCTAATTTTGATGCCTCATAGTTTTGTTCGGCCGCTACCAAGGCAAAGGTAAAACGTTGCTCCAATTCACTGTTTACAGCAAAAACATTCCCGAGCTGATTTCCAGGTGTATCTACCTCAAAAGTATCCCCATAAAGCGCTTGGGCCAATATTGCTGTATTTTGATCGGC
>JBFHGV010000766.1:0-1884 GCA_041582955.1 Arenibacter sp. | reverse complement strand
TGAGCTAAATCACACAAGCAGTTAATATGCAGTGTCAACAATGCCCGTAAAATATAAATATCATTTGCTAAATCCCAAAAGGGCTCCGCTCAAAACTGAGGGTAGCTAGATCTGTTATAGAACCAAATATGTGTGACTTCTCGTCGTCCCGAAAAAGGGGACGCTGTTGAAGTGACTACGGCTGTCATTTTGAACGACCATTAGGGAGGAATAATCGAAGATTCAGCGCAGCTAAGGTGTAGCTTTGCCAAACATAAGGTATAGTTAGGCCATTCTTGAAATCAAGAGGCTACTACTAGGTAGAGCTTTCTCAAAATTGGATAGGTCCGCTATAGTGAATTTTAACCCATATTGGACCTAACCGCTATTTTTGACGTATGCACTGGACATAGAGCAATAAAGCTTATTGCATTATGGTTTAAGCCATATTTCCTGGCCAGGTTGGGTTTCTATTATTAATACATCGCCATCCCAATGGGAGTTAACGTCATCTTCAATTGAAAACTCCTTATTTGAAAAGGGGTTCTTAAGGCGAATTTCCCCTCCTTTTTCAGAAAGGATCTTTACCCATTTTACGGTTCCGGACTTCATTTCAGAGGAGACTAAGAAAGCGCCTTCTGTCCGTAATTTACTAAAACCAACGTTTTTCCAATCTGCCGGAATAGCAGGAAAAAGACGTACGGTTCCGGTGTGACTCTGTATCAGCATTTCCTGTAGGCCTGCGGCAAAGGCAAAGTTGCCTTCCAAGGTAAATGGCCTATAGGTAAAATTTGATTTTCCAGTACCCGATTGGTCACCGTTAACATGAAAACTATTGGGCAGTACAAAGGAGGTGGCAAAATCCTTCAATGCTTTTGCCGCTCCTTCTCCATCAAAAGCCCTGGCCTTCAAATTTCCCAGCCAGCTAAAGGAATACCCAACCCATTGACTGGATCCAATTGCGTCCAAATTAGCAATGGTCTTTTCTATAATTTCTTTGTCCTTTACACCGTTTGCAACATCTATTGATCCTAAGGGATGTATTGCCATTAAATGGGAGAAGTGCCTGTGCGATTCATTGAATGGTAGGCTAGGGGAGAACATAAGCCCTGTTTCATCCACGGCATAATCTGGCCATTCTTTTAACGCAGCTTCCCATTGTTCTGCCTCCTCTTTTAGCCCCAGCTCCAAGGCCAGTTCTTCGGCATGGGAATAGGTCCATTTTATCAATGCAAGGTCAAAATTGGTCATATCGCCAAACCATGCATCACGGGAATTATTGTGAATTTCAGGGCTGGAACTCAAGGGAAGTTTTCGTTTGCCATCCGCACCCAAAACCGATAATTCGTTAAAATGAATGGCTACCTCCTTGATCCAAGGGTAAGCCTCATTTTTTAGAAAATCCCGATCCATGGAATAGCGCCAATGCAGATAAAAATGCTGTCCAAGCCAAGCGCCTACAGTAGGTCCAAAAGAATATTGGATCCAACCGCCCATAGGGTCTCCCGTTAAGGTGGTTACCCCAGGTACATTAAGTCCGTTGGTGCCATAAAATTCCTTGGTATACTTTTTAAAGGTGGGTTTGTACTGTATCAGCCAGTCTATAAACCCTTGTTCCAAATCCAGATGATTACCGGAATAGGTGGGCCAATAACTAAGTTGTGTATTTAGATCATGATGGTAATCCCCTTTCCAAGGTGGTAGTTTTCCGTTGTCGGCCGTCCAAACACTTTGTAGTGAAATGGGGGGCGCTCCTTTCCTGGCGGCTGAGCCCAATTTATACATCTCCATATACCATTGGTTCTGCAATATGGGATCTGGTACTTTTATGGTAGACTGCTTCCAAAAGGTACTCCACCAAGCTTTGTGGCTTTCCAATGCGGGAGCAATGCCCTGCTGCAGTGA
>JBFHGV010000765.1:0-1886 GCA_041582955.1 Arenibacter sp. | reverse complement strand
CGTCAGCCCGACGCGCTCTTGCGGCTCGGGAGCCTCGCAGCGTTCTGGGCGACCTTGAAGAAAGGGAGCCCGTAGAGAAGTTTATGGCCGATCACGGTTTTACCTTTCCCGTTACGTATTCTATTGTGGGAGACCCCATGCCGGTAGATGGCTCCAAGCCACCTTGTTCTTATTTGCTGGACAAAGAAGGGAAGATTGTAATTAGCAAAGATGGGGTAGCAGATTGGGACAACGATAAAACCTATGGTATTATAGAATCCCTTTTGGAAAGGTAGTAGTATATCGTAAAAAGTTGTCTTGTACCCATAACTGTACCAGGAGTCTAGGGAGCGTTATATGAATAAACAGTAATGCATGTATGATGAAGGAACGTTTTAAGAAGCTGTCAAAGGACCAAATATTTAATTTGGTGTTGATAGGTGTCCTGGTGTTATATCTTTTTACTCCCTTTGGCTTTTATGTAAAAGGCTATGTAAATCGATTTTTTGCATTTAATCCTACTCCTGTGGAGGAACGTCAGCGAGAACATTTGACCAATTACGACTGGACATTAAGGGATTTGGAGAATAATGATTTTCAGTTTGAAACCTTAAAGGGAAAAGTGGTGTTCATTAATTTTTGGGCAACTTGGTGTCCTCCTTGTGTTGCTGAAATGCCCGCGCTACAGGATTTGTATGATACCTATGGGGACAAGGTGGTCTTTTTGTTTGTAGCAGAGGATCAGCAAAAAAAGGTAGAGACATTCTTAAGTAAAAAGGGGTATACTATGCCTGTTTACTATGAAATGTCTACCACACCAAAACAATTGTTCTCCAAAAGTATACCGGCCACCTATATCATAGATAGAGAAGGTGAAATTGTCGTGGCCAAAACAGGTGCAGCAAATTGGAACAGCCCGGAAATTAAGGAATTATTGGATAGCCTGTTGAACCAATAACATAGAGTAGTTTAAAGCTATTTTTGGCTTTTGGTGAAATATTTAAACGGAACAATAAGCATTCCAAAGCATTCTCCATCTTCTTTGCCCAAATGTTTATGGTGCATTTTGTGTGCCCTTCTAACACCTCTGGCGTACCAATTATTTGCATTTCGGAATATTTTGAAGCGTTGGTGTATAAATATGTCGTGTACCAGGAAATAAGCTATACCATAAGCTAAAATCCCAAATCCCAATGGCCAACCGTACCAAAAATCAGTTTGTGATCCCAGCCAGAAAAAGGTAATACTTACCGCCGCGTAGAACAGGAAAAAGGCGTCATTTCGCTCAAACCATGAGGCGTGGTCCTTTTTGTGGTGGTCCTTGTGCAGACTCCAAAGGAAGCCGTGCATAATGTATTTATGGGTAAACCAGGCCATAAATTCCATAAAGCAGAATGTAGCAATGAATATTAGGAACCATATTAAGATGTTCATTCTAGACCAGTTTTAATTTATAGTTAATATACGATTTTACCAATAAACGCAATTTTTGGGAGTTGGATACGCGTATTCTGGTGTTTTTAATCTCTAATGAAGGGGTGCGTTGTAGCTTCAGCAGTAGCTTGTAATAATATTTGTAGGCTGTGTAAACACCAAACTTAGCTTCCTTGGGGAGTTTAACTATGCCGGAATATCCTAAATCAAAATCGGCTTTAATTTCATTCACAATTTTGGTTTTAGCCTCTTCGTTAAGTTGGTTTAGGTTGGTGTTGGGGAAATAAGTCCGATTTAGATCCTCATAATCGGTTTTTAGGTCCCTAAGGAAATTTACTTTTTGAAAAGCCGATCCCAAGGCCATGGCCGATGGTTTTAAGGTATCATAGAGTTGTATATCTCCTTTTACAAATACTTTTAGGCACATTAGTCCCACTACATCTGCAGAGCCATATATGTATTTCTTGTATTCG
>JBFHGV010000764.1:0-1895 GCA_041582955.1 Arenibacter sp. | reverse complement strand
TGTAGTGGAAGGTATTACCTGGGGAGGCCGTACTATATGGTTGGATGAGTCCAAAAAATTGATTGCCCTTGTAAAGGCCAACACCCAGATTAGAGAGCTGATAAGAAAAGGATATGAAGAGGCAAAGCCACTTTTTATTGCGGGTAATGTTGAAGAGCAGATGGCGCAAATTTCTGACTACACCAAAAACCTGAAAGGTGAGCAATCACAAATCACTGCTTTGGTAGGTGGCGATATTGTTGATGGCATAAGTAACAAGACACAGAAAAACATGACCATAATTATTGAAGATGGTCGTATAAAAGCAATAGGTAGTTCCCCCGAAATCAAAATTCCCGAGAACGCAAAAGTTATGGACGTCTCGGGAAAAACGTTGATACCTGGCCTTTGGGATATGCATGCACATTCCAATCAGGTACAATGGGCACCGGCATATTTGGCGGGAGGTGTAACCACTATTAGGGATAATGGAAATGAGTTGGAATTTGCCACGGCTTTTAGGGATGCAATTGCCAAGAATGGTGCCTTGGGCCCTGATATTCTTCTAGCGGGGATGACAGACGGCGAGGGTATTCAAGGGAACGGTGTTATTAGGGCAAGAAACGTTGAAGAAGCCAAAGAAGTGGTAGACATGTATTATAAGAACGGCTACAAACAAATAAAAATATATTCTTCGGTAGAGCCAGAGGTGGTTAAGGTACTAGCTGATGAGGCCCATAAACGTGGTATTACCACTACGGGGCATATTCCTAACCCAGTAGGGAACGCAGTACCTGCTATTGAAATGGGTATGGATATGTTAAGCCACAGTTCAAGGATTCTTTCGGTTTTGTTTCCTGATAAGGATATGAAAGAATTAAAGGGTAATTATTTATTGGACAATGAGATAAGTGATGCCCAAATTGAAAAAGCAATTCGCTTTTTATTAAAACACAAAACGGTTTTGGATCCCACCATTGCCATAACGGTGGCTAGAAATGTATTGGCGGGAGAGCCTTTGGAAACCATAGAGCCAGATGCACCTAGAATAGCCTATGAACTTTTTGAAGGCAAGTATTTTAGATCTGGCGTTAATCCCGAACAAGCCAAAATAAACCAACAAAATATAGAAAAGACAATGGAAATTTTGGGCAAATTCTTTCATGCCGGAGTCCCCATTATGGCAGGAACCGATAACGTAGTACCTGTTTTTAGCCTGTATCTGGAATTGGAAACCTATCATAAATTAGGAAAATTAACACCCTTTGAGGCACTTCAAACAGCAACTATTATTCCTGCAAGAGCTATGGGGATGGAAACTGAAACGGGCAGCTTGGAAGTAGGGAAAGAGGCAGATATTGCCATATTGGACAAAAATCCCTTGGAAGATATAAGCAATATAAGAACAGTATCCTCCGTAATGACCAATGGAAATTATTATAAGAGCGAACCCCTTTGGCATGCTGCAGATTTTAAGGCTAAAAATGATTAAATAGGGAAGTAGAAGTGATACAAGACAAAAATTACGACCCGGAAGTAAGATTGCAAGAACTCAATATAGAACTTCCTGTCGCACCTAATCCTGTAGCCAACTACGTAAATGGTGTACGTACGGGCAATCTTATTTACTTAGCGGGTAAAGGCCCTAAATATGCCAATGGAGTAGAGATCACCGGAAAATTGGGTTATGATATTTCAATAGAAAAGGGGTATGAAGGCGCACGCCTAACGGCCATCAATCAGATAGCCGTGTTAAAAGAGATGTTGGGAGATCTTAAAAAAGTTAAGCGAATTGTAAAAGTATTGGCATTCGTTAACTCAACCCCAGACTTTATTGAACAGCCTAAAGTAATCAATGGCTTTTCAGATTTAATGGTAGCGGTTTTCGGTGAGCGCGGAATTCACGCCAGGGCCGC
>JBFHGV010000763.1:0-1898 GCA_041582955.1 Arenibacter sp. | reverse complement strand
GGCTGCACCAAATCTTCATTTGGCAGCAAACTAACCATTTCATGAATACCTATAGACATCAATACGTCAGCTCATGAATAAAATACAACAATTGGGGGTGATCCAGTTTAAATGTGGGATGATTAAAAAAAAACGCTGTCCCCCCCATAATCTTTGTGAAAGGAACAGCGTTTTTATTGGTAAGCAGACGTATTAACGTATAAGCTTTTTGTATTTTATTCGTTTTGGTATTAAATCGCCGCCCAAACGTTTCTTTTTGTTTTCTTCATATTCCGAGAAGGAACCTTCATAGAAGTAAACCTGTGAATCTCCCTCAAAAGATAATATATGGGTACATATCCTATCCAAAAACCATCTGTCGTGGGAAATAACAACTGCACAACCTGCAAAATTTTCCAAACCTTCTTCCAAGGCTCTTAAGGTATTTACGTCCAGGTCATTGGTAGGCTCATCCAGTAAAAGTACGTTACCTTCTTCCTTTAAGGTCATGGCCAAATGCAAACGGTTACGCTCTCCACCGGACAGCATACTTACTTTTTTATTTTGCTCAGAACCTGAGAAATTAAACCTACTTAAATAGGCCCTGGAATTCACCTGTCTTCCCCCCATCATTATAAGTTCTTGTTCATCACTAAAATTCTGCCAGATAGTTTTGTTAGGATCTATATTGGAATGACTTTGGTCTACATAGGCTATTTTTGCGGTGTCCCCTACTACAAATTCGCCTTTATCCGGTGTTTCCTCTCCCATGATCATCCTGAATATGGTGGTTTTTCCAGCCCCATTGGGACCAATTATACCAACAATTCCAGCTTGAGGTAATTTAAAATTTAAATCCTCATAAAGCAATTTATCGTCATAGGCCTTGCTAACCCCGTTGGCCTCTATAACATTGGTTCCCAGTCTGGGACCGTTTGGGATATAGATTTCCAGTTTCTCATCCAATTGTTTTTGATCCTGGTTCATTAATTTGTCATAGTTCTGCAGACGGGCCTTTTGCTTTGTTTGTCTCCCCTTGGCACCTTGTCTAACCCAATCCAACTCACGTTCCAAGATTTTTTGACGCTTGGAAGCAGACTTGCTTTCTTGGGCCATACGTTTGGATTTCTGATCTAACCAGCTAGAATAATTTCCTTTCCAGGGAATACCTTCACCCCTATCCAATTCCAGTATCCATCCGGCCACATTATCCAAGAAATACCTATCGTGGGTAACGGCTATAACAGTTCCCTTATATTCGGCCAAATGATGTTCCAGCCAGTGTACGGATTCCGCATCCAAATGGTTGGTAGGCTCATCCAATAATAGGATTTCCGGTTCTTGCAGCAATAATCGGCATAGGGCAACCCGTCTTCTTTCACCTCCGGAAAGCACAGCTATTTTTTTATCGGAGTCTGGTGTCCTCAAGGCATCCATAGCTATTTCTAACTTGGTATCCAATTCCCACGCATTGCTGGCGTCTATTTTATCCTGCAGTTCGGCCTGTTTGTCCATGAGTTTTTGCATTTTATCTGCATCCTCATAAACTTCGGGAAGCCCGAACATATCATTTATCTTATTGTATTCATCCAAAATGGCCACAGTATCGGCAACTCCCTCCTTAACTACTTCCAGTACCGTTTTGTTCTCATCCAATTGTGGTTCCTGTTCCAAGTAACCAACCTTATATCCTGGTGAAAAAACTACATCTCCTTGGAAATCCTTATCTACTCCCGCTATTATTTTGAGTAGGGTAGATTTACCAGAACCATTAAGTCCCAGAATTCCAATTTTTGCCCCATAAAAGAAGCTCAAATATATATTCTTTAATACCGGGGTATTCGCCGTTTTATAGGTTTTAGTAACCCCGGACATGGAGAAAATCACTTTCTTATCGTCCGACATATGCTATTCGTATT
>JBFHGV010000762.1:0-1916 GCA_041582955.1 Arenibacter sp. | reverse complement strand
TCAACGGGATTGAAACTTTTTTATTCTTTAAACCTATCCATACTTTTTTAGGGATTGTACAATAGGACATTTTAAGGGGCAAGGGTATGGGAGGCACAATCAAAGCACGCTGTAAGCTCTTCGTTTAATTGCAGGTCCTTGGACCCTACAAGCGGCTCCTTTGGCCATTCCCTCTCATGCAGTATCTGTTTAAATTGCCTTGCATATTTTAATAAATTATCCCTTCTACTTATTATCTTTGAGATTATCTCATCACCGTCCAAGTCATATATCTGTTTGGGCCAAACTTGAAACGCCTTTACGATTACATCATTGGTCATCTGTCTTTGTAAGTCTTCCGCTTGCTGCAGAAAAACCGATTCGGGCACATTTTTTAGGAAATAAACGTCAAAAGGCCCCACTAGTCCTTCAAGAAATTCTACTTTCTCCTCTAGAGACTGTACCTCTGGATGAAAATTTTTGTTGCTTATAATGCCCGGCAGTAGGCCTTCAAGATTAAAAAAAGCGTTATCCCTATCACAGGGAAGTGGAATGGCCCTATAGCTATCTCCCATTTTATGAATGGCCCATCCCCATTGTTTGGCATGCCTATCCCAATCACCGATCAACAAATCGAAAAGGCGCGCCTTTACCAAAGCCGCTTTGTGCACAGAAATTTTATCAGGTTTATCCCTTTTGAATTCCTGTAGGTCCTCTGTATCCATAATCTGCGTAACATCGCCATAACCCAACCAACTGGCCTCCCCTTCGGTTTCATACTCCAACATATACATTTGATTGCCATATTTTTCGCTATATTCCCCCAAGGCAGACTGTTTGGGTACAAATACAATTTGTGGACGGGTACTTAGTATATCTACCTGTTCCGCCAATGCCGCGACTACCACAGCAGCATAAGGGTGCTGGGCCGAAATACCATCTGTGATAATGTTTTCTAGGCCTAAGATCCGTGCTATTTCAGGAATTAGGGGTGCTGGGTACTTTACAATACTCCTTAAGGTATGTGTGACCCCGTTGGCCGACTTCAGTTTTAGTGAATGGGTCTGTTTGCCACCCCCTTCCTCTAAAACCGTCATACCGCCCATTAAGGTATCCAAATAAACTATGGGAGTCTTAATGGGCATAGCCCAAGCATCCCTATACTGCCCCCCTTGCATAACCTCTTTAATATCTGTGCCTTGATATAAGGTATTGGCTGCTATAAGTAAGGAATCGTACTCCCTAAAATTCAGCATTTCTATATCCTCCACCCCCAAAATTTGACGCATACCAAGATTTTTCGGTGTACTGGAAACCGACCAATACGTAAACCCTATCAAAATGAGAAAGACAACCCCAATTACTACTATTAAATTTTTCATAAGTCCAGTCCAGTTGATTTTTACATAATCATAAAATTAGGAAACCGGGTGGCCGCACTTTATCCATTCAAATTTATTTTTAATGCTATTGCTTCAACCACCACTTCTTACGTCCAATGGGTTGCCAAGACTTCTACTGCCTTTGCAAAAAACAATGAACCAATAGAAGGTAAGTGTAATTACATAAGTATACCTAGGGTAAGTAAATGCTATATGGGTATTGTCCTAAGCAATAGAAAAAACGCCCAGCTTTCCCCTGTATTGCGAAATTCCTGCAACACTAGGAATTTATTGAGTTAATCTTCAGTTCAATAAACGCTTTATTAGGAGAAACCTTATTCTATTTTTATGCTGCTCATTTAGTTTCCAGAAGAGTGTGGGCATGATACACAACTCTTGGGTATCCCCATAACAAGAGGGTTGCAGTACAGAAAACAATTATAACATGTGGAATGTACCAAATAAATGTGTTTATGATGAAAATAGATAAATGCCTAAAGTAATAATAGGACTAACACGGGGAGGGCAAAACGAGATATGCTAATTAGCAAAACC
>JBFHGV010000761.1:0-1917 GCA_041582955.1 Arenibacter sp. | reverse complement strand
TAGTAGCCAAAAGGTTACTTATTCTGGCCTTTAGGACACTGGTTACGAACGGTTTGGAAAGGTAGCCGTCGGCGCCGCTTTTATAGCCTTCCACCTTATCGTTGTCCAAACTTCTTGCGGTAAGTAACAAGACGGGAATATGGCAGGTATCAAAGTCGGTTTTAATTTCCTTACAGAGTTCAAAGCCATCCATTTTGGGCATCATTACATCGCTAATGATCAAATCTGGAAAGATCTTTTTAGCTATTTTTAATCCTTTGGCGCCATTGGCCGCTTCCTTTATGATATAGTCATTTTGCAGGTCCTTGATCAGGTGCTTCCGCAGTTCACTATTGTCCTCCACGATCAACACTGTAGGGCGTTTGGTATGGGACTCCGTATTATTTTGTGCCACTGTGGCCGGTTCCTCACCAACGATACTCATTTCGTATTCCACGGCGTTCATGGAGTTGATTAGGAATTCATTTTTAATATTTTCTACATTTTCCCACTCAGAATCCAGGTTTATGGGTAGTTTAACGATAAAGGTGCTTCCCTTTTTACGCTGACTTTCTACAGAGATCTCACCATTGTGCATACCTATTAGGGCCTTGGTGAAATTCAATCCAATCCCGGTTCCTGTTTTAGTGCTGTCCGGGTGATAAAATCTTGTGAAAATGTTTTTAAGCTGCTCCTTGTCCAGTCCCACGCCACTATCGGCAACAATTATCTCAACGTAGTCGCTAAAGCTGTCCTTTTTGAACCAAAAGGTTCCTTTTCCTCTATTTTTCTTTGTTTTTTTATTTACCGTAACGGTAATACTTCCCCCTCTGTCCGTAAACTTTATGGCATTGGAAATGAGATTGGTTATTATTTTCTCAACCTTGTCAAAATCAAAAAGGGTGGTTATACTTTTAGAATTGGATTCAAACCTGTACTCCAGTTCCTTTTTAGCGGCCAAGGGCACGAAAAGAGAGAAAATGTCCTCGCTGAACTTAACTATATTTCCCTTTTCCAATTGTAAGGGAGACATGCCCACGTCCATTTTTCTATAATCCAATAGTTGGTTTACAAGGTGCAACAGTCTTCTGGCACTTCTTTGAATGGTAAGGGCAGAGGATTTAATTTCATCGGAATCCGATACCCTGCCCAATATTTTGTCTACCGGATTAAGTATCAGGGTCAATGGCGTCCTAAATTCATGGGAAACATTCACGAAGAATTCTAGCTTCATTTGATCCAGTTCACTTCTTTGGGAGGCCTTTACCTGTAGTGTATAATAATTGATCAATGCCCAAAACAATAGGCCGCCCACAATTATGTAAATGACTTTCATCCACCAAGTTTTCCAAAATGGAGGTAATATCGTTAATTCAATGGCAGAAGAACCGGCCTCCTCCCATTGCCCATCCAAAGAAGCCTTGACCTCAAAAACATAATTGCCGGGCTCCAAATTGGATAGGTTGACCGCCCTATTGCTCCCCGTATCAATAAAATCATCATCCAATCCGTGCATTTTATAGGCATATTGGATCAATTCCGGGTTTTCAAAATGAAGGGCTACAAACTCAAAGGATATATAGTTCTCATCGTATTTTAGGGTCAGTTTCTTTGTCTCGTTGATGGCCTCGTTGAGCAGTACCCTGCCGCCAATGGAATCGCCTTGGTAGATTTTAGCATTATTTAAGCGGAAACTGGTAATTTGTGGGCTGAGCTTGGGTACGGATTGCTGCTCAAAATTGTTGGGGTCAAATAAATTGAAACCGTTGATTCCCCCAATAAGTATACGCCCATCCTTCATCTTTTCTATAGACTTGCTCTGATACTCTAGCCCCTGAAGCCCGTCGTGTTCATTGAAATTTCTAAATTGATCGGTTTGAGGATTCAATAGGGAGAGGCCACTTTTGGTAGTAACCCATAGATTATGGTTTTCATCTT
>JBFHGV010000760.1:0-1918 GCA_041582955.1 Arenibacter sp. | reverse complement strand
TAAAAAATAGATAAATTACCTGATTATTAGACCAATAGACCACCCCCACCCCTCCTTCATCCATCTTTATCGCTATATTTGTTATCAAAAAAAAGTATGAAAAATCAATATTGCAAAGTGGGTGCCGTAACAAGTATGGCTATAGACACTAATGAACTGGGACTTTTAAAACGTCAATATCAAAATTTCATGGACAAAGCTTCCAATTTCAGGTGTTCTGATACCAGGCTAGCCGAGTTTTTCGAATTAAAGGCAATGAAAATAGATAAAATCTTAAAAGGCAAAATGCAGTAGAAGGCTTAAATTCTTTTGAGCTCCAAACTCATTTCCTCCTGCAGTTCTTTTGCTTTTTCTGCGGAAGCCTCTGCAAAATTTCTTTCGCCTGAAGCATAGATAATTCCTCTAGAGGAGTTTACCAACAACCCTACATCTTTATTCATTCCGTATTTACACACTTCCTTTAAGCTACCGCCCTGTGCCCCTACTCCAGGGACCAATAAAAAACTATCTGGAACAATAGCGCGAATCTCGGCCAAGAACGATGCCTTGGTTGCCCCTACGACATACATTAAATTTTCCGCATTTCTATACGACTTTGAAGTCTCCAATACATGCTTGTACAGCTCCTTCCCTTCTACCATTTTTGTTTGATAGTCAAAGGCCCCCTTATTGGAGGTCAGCGCCAATAATATGGTGTGTTTGTCCTTAAAATCCAAAAAAGGCTCCACAGAATCCCTACCCATATATGGTGCTATGGTAACAGAATCGAAGCCCATTTCCTCAAAAAATGCCTTGGCATACCGGGTAGAGGTATTTCCTATGTCTCCGCGTTTGGCATCGGCAATAGTAAATATCTCGGGGTAATGCGTATTGATATAGCTGATGGTTTTTTCCAAGGCCTGCCAACCTTTTATACCATAGGCCTCATAAAAGGCTGTATTGGGTTTATAGGCAACACACAAGTGCTGGGTAGCGTCTATAATTGCCTTATTAAAGGCAAAAATTGGATCTTCTTCTTTTAATAAATGCTTGGGAATCTTTTCTAAATCAGTATCCAATCCAATACACAAAAAGGATTCCTTTTTACGAATCTGTTCTACTAAAAAACGACTAGTCATAGGTCTTAAAATGTCTCCGAGGCTTCTTTTAGTTTCTCCGTATTTTCCACCAGACTAAGTTCGTCTATAATACGTTGAATATCTCCATTAATAATATTTTGAAGATCATAGAGGGTTAATCCAATCCTGTGGTCCGTTACCCGACCTTGTGGGTAGTTATAGGTCCTAATCTTGGCAGAACGGTCTCCACTGCTCACCTGCGAATTTCGCTTGGCTGCGTCTTCCTCCTGTTTTTTTGCCAGTTCCAAATCGTACAGACGGGAACGCAGTACCCTAAATGCTTTTTCCTTGTTTTTGTGCTGTGATTTCTGATCTTGGCACTGGGCCACCAATCCGGTAGGCAAATGCGTTAAACGCACTGCAGAATAGGTTGTATTCACAGATTGCCCTCCTGGTCCCGAGGAACAGAAAAAATCTATACGAACATCCTTAGGGTCTATCTGCACATCAAAATCCTCCGCTTCCGGAAGCACCATTACCGTAGCAGCACTGGTATGTACCCTACCTTGGGTTTCGGTCTGGGGTACACGCTGTACCCTGTGCACTCCCGCTTCAAACTTTAGCGTTCCGTAAACATCCTCTCCGGTTACCTCAAACTGGATTTCCTTATACCCACCACTTGTTCCTTCGCTTAAATCTATAACATTGGTCTTCCACCCTTTGGATTCGCAGTATTTGGTATACATCCTAAACAGGTCTCCAGCAAAAATACTGGCCTCGTCACCACCGGTTCCGGCACGCACCTCTACCACCACGTTTTTGGCATCTTCAGGATCCTTGGGAATCAACATAAATTTGAT
>JBFHGV010000759.1:0-1921 GCA_041582955.1 Arenibacter sp. | reverse complement strand
TACCTATCGGGAAAAGCAGAAGTAAATTCTTCATATTCTCCACCGGTATATATATCAAAAGTTAATGGTATCTCTTTACGGAGCACATCAAACCATCTCTTCATTTCATACCCAAATTCCCAATAGCGTTCCTCAATAACAATTTTATCAAATTCTGAGGTGGAAAGGGACATTGGAGGAATGGCAGCTGCTTCATCCCTTCCTCTTGTTCTTACACTATTAAGCAATTCGTAGGATAGATTGTTGGCGCCATTATCCGCCAAATTTTGGGCTTCGGCATATATAAGCAAGACTTCTGCATATCTGAACATAACCAAATTTTGATCGGACTGATCTCCTTCCGCACCTTGGGCACCGTAGGTGTACTTTTTTATAAAACCAGTATCCAAGGCATCTTTTAGAAAGTATTTTCGTTCATCAGGCTCGCCTATTTTATTGGCATTTCTGTAGGCCTGATTGGAATAGTTGCCGTTACCATCGGTTTCATTCAAAAAATTATCAATAACCGGATCTGTGTTCATATAAAAAGTAGTCTCCTTTCTAGGACCATCGGGAAATTCATCCATATATCTCCTATAGGCCCTGGAACCAGGGTTGGTAATTCCGTTTCTCACTGAGGTTCTTCCAAACAATGGATTACTATAAGCCGAACCCGCATCGGTAGAATAAATGAATTGAAAGAGAATGCTGCTACTACTATCTTGATTGGAGGCAACAAAATTCTCTACATAGGCTCCTAATTGAAACGCCTCCGAATCAATTATTTCCTTGGCCTTGGATGCTGCTTTCTCATAATTTTCCGTTAATTTCAAGGGTGCGCCGGCCATGGTCAAATACACTTTTGATAGATATGCCTTTGCAGCCCAGACCGTTGGCTCCCCTGGAAGATTTGCGGTACCCAACAAGGATTCTGCAAGCTGAAAATCTGCAATGATCTGGGCATAAACGTCCACCGAGGCCATCCTAGGATCACTAACACCAACATTATCCAAAGAAGAGGACCCAGAGAGGATTAGGGGAACGTCCCCATAAAAGCGAACTAAATTAAAATAGGTAAAAGCCCTTAAAAAGTAAGATTTCCCCAAGATCTTATCCCGTTGTGCCTCAGTACCATTTTGTGCTAGGGTAATATTTTCAATTATACTGTTCAAATTGTTTATAGCCCTATATGAATCGGACCAATAACCTTCAAAATCAGCGGGTGTGAAACTGTAGGTATCAATTGTTGGATTGGATTCTATGGCTTTACTACCACTTGTAAGCCCATAATAGTCAATACTCTGCAATATCCTTGTTGCACCGTTTACCAAGTTTTCAAAGTTTTCTATATTTTGAAAGGTATTGGATGCCGATTCAAAACTAAATGGTTCTTCTTCCAATTTCTCACAGGAAATTGTAAATAAACCAAGTAACAGGATTACAACTATGCTGGTAAAAATTCTATTTAAATATTTCATGATTGTTTTTTTATTCGTTTAAAAGTCAACTTTAACACCTAGGGTAAAAGTTCTGGCTTTGGGGTATCCATCCAACTCATAGCCTTTTACACTATCATTTTCGCTGGCCGCCAGTTCCGGATCATATCCGGTATAGTCTGTCCACAACTTTAGGTTTTGGCCACTTAGGTAAAATTTTAAGCCATTCACCCCAAGTTTGGAGGTAATTACATCACTGAATTGATATCCAAGGGTTACATTACTGAGCCGTATGTACGATCCGTCCTCAACGAATATATCAGATTTCCACGCATCCTTTCTGGTAAATATTTTCGTTGCATTTTGCCTTGCGGCTGTTTGGTTGATGGTTCCGGTATAGTCCACACGGGAATAGTATCCGTCCGGCTGGTTTATAGGGTGCCATCTTTCCTTCCCTCTATACCCAGTGGCACCAACATCTTCCATGTCAAAACGTCCCATTGCCC
>JBFHGV010000758.1:0-1931 GCA_041582955.1 Arenibacter sp. | reverse complement strand
GGTTACGGGCATGGAAAAAATTCTGGGAACCACCCTTAATTTTACGGAGGCCCCAAATACAAATAACACCTTTCTGATAGCGAAGACCGCTACCCTGGAAACTAGTCTGAAGGAAAAAATGTCCGATTATCTCAGTGAAGTAGGCAGCGAGGGATTTGTCTTAAAATCCATTACCCATAAGGGAAAAAAACTTTTTGTACTTGCTGCCAACGAAGATATTGGAATACTGTATGGAGTATTTCGCCTACTAAATTTGATGCAACAACACAAAGATTTAAGCACAATTTCTCTTGTAGAGTATCCAAAGATAGACTTGCGAATGCTCAACCACTGGGATAATTTAGACCGGACTGTAGAAAGGGGCTATGCCGGTTTTTCCTTATGGAATTGGCATAAATTACCAGAGTATCTGGACCAGCGCTATTTGGATTATGCAAGGGCAAATGCCTCAATTGGCATCAACGCTGTCTCCTTGACCAATGTCAATGCCAATTCCCTGATCATGACCCCTATGTACCTGGAAAAAGTTAGTGCCTTAGCCAATGTTTTCAGGCCTTATGGTATTAAAGTATATCTCACGGCAAGGTTTTCCGCACCTATGGAAATCGGCGGCTTAAAAACTGCGGATCCTTTGGACCCAAAAGTCCAACAATGGTGGAATGATAAAGTCAACGAAATATACTCCTTAATTCCTGATTTTGGCGGTTTTTTGGTAAAAGCCAATTCAGAAGGACAGCCTGGTCCACAAAATTATGGAAGAAACCACGTAGACGGGGCCAATATGATGGCTAGGGCCTTGCAACCACACAATGGTCTCGTTATTTGGAGGGCATTTGTTTATTCCGAACACGATCCCGAAGATCGGGCCAAACAGGCCTTCTCAGAATTTGTTCCTTTAGATGGTCTGTTCAGGGACAATGTTTTAATTCAAACAAAGAATGGGGCCATTGACTTTCAGCCACGTGAACCCTTTCACCCCATGTTTGGCGCCATGCCCAATACCCAGTTGATGATGGAGTTTCAGATAACCCAAGAATATCTGGGCTTTAGTACCCATCTGGTCTTTTTGCCCAAATTGTACGAAGAAGTACTTGATTCCGACACCTACAGCAAAGGCAAGGGATCTACAGTGGCCAAGGTTGTGGATGGTTCCTTGGATAATAATAAGATATCAGGGATGGCCGGTGTTTCCAATATTGGAAATGATCTTAATTGGACCGGACATCCTTTTGCCCAAGCCAATTGGTACGGTTTTGGAAGGTTGGCTTGGGATCCTTATATAAGTGCAGGGACCATAGCGGATGAATGGCTTAGAGCTACCTATTCCAATAACCCCGATTTTATTGAACCGGTAAAAAATATGATGCTTAACTCAAGGGAAGCGGTGGTAAATTACATGAATCCATTAGGGTTACACCATATTTTTGATACTGGCCACCATTACGGTCCGGGGCCTTGGGTAAATGAATTAAGCAGGCCCGAATGGAATCCTACCTACTATCATAAGGCAGACGCCAAGGGTATCGGATTTAACCGTAGCCATAATGGTAGCAATGCCACTGGGCAATATGCTCCAAAAGTAGCAAAGACCTTTAACGACCCCAATACATGTCCTGAAGAATATCTGTTATGGTTTCACCATTTACCGTGGGATTATACCTTAAAAAATGGTCATAGTCTTTGGGATGGAATGGCCCTAAAATATCAAGAAGGAGTTGATCAAGTAGAAGAAATGATTGAGACTTGGAACAATGCCCAGCCCTATATCACCAAGGAACAATACCAAGAAGTTCAAATGCTCCTAAAAATCCAATTGAAAGAAGCCAAATGGTGGCGCAATGCCTGCTTGCTCTATTTTCAGACCTATTCGCAAAAAGCTCTCCCTAAAGGGGTGGAGAACTCACCAAAGAGCTTGGAATACTACCAATCAT
>JBFHGV010000757.1:0-1934 GCA_041582955.1 Arenibacter sp. | reverse complement strand
TGCAAATAGATGCTCTGGGGTTTCAGGAATACTAATTCCTTGATATTGATTATCATGGGTATCAAAATCAATTTGAACAACTGGGTCCTGGGCAAGATTTACAATTGAATATAGCAATGAAACCATTACTATAATCTTGTTTCTTAAAGACATATATTTTAGTTCTTAATGGCTTCTAGAAAAGGTTTTCCTGTCCATTGTATTGGAATGTGCCTATCTGCATCCAAGAGCCGCAAAATTGTCGCAGGCGTATCATAGGTATTGATCGGTTGCTCAATGGTATGTCCTCTCTTTACATTTGGACCCACCAATATCCATGGAATGATTATTTCTTCCATGGTACTACCACCGTGACTGGTACCAACACCACCGTGGTCCGACGTTACCAATATATTTACAACTGTACCTTCTTCTTTGTTGAGTGCATTGAGCTTTTCATAAAACGAACCTAGGGCATTATCTATCCGTTCAATTTCTTGATAATATTCGGCTGAACCATGACCAAATTTATGACCGGCACCGTCAACAGCATCTAGGTGGACAAACACAAATTTGGGACGTTCCTTTTTGAAATAGGCAAAGGCCTTATCCAAAGATTCATTCATCTCCCCGGTATTTTCTATATGATGCAAAACTTTGGTATTGAATAAATCCCTAATGGTCCCCCATTCATGAAAGACGCCTAGTTTAGATTTTGAATCCTCTTTTTTAATCATATCAAAAACCGAAGGAAAAAATCCGTCCCCATCTCTAATAGAGGCTTCAATACTATAGTCGTTAACACGCCATCCATTACTGGTTATAACGTGTTGTTCAGGGCCAGCACCTAAAAGCATGGAACCCCAATTAGGCCCACTACTAGTAGGCATAACACCTCTTGCTTTTAAAGAACTAGCTCCCATTTTAACAAACATATCCATTGTAGGGGTGTTTGCTTTTGTTAATCCGTCAACACTCAAACCATCTATTCCTATTAAAAATACCGTAGTGGGTTTTTCCTTTAGAACCTTCCCTCTTCTAAGTTGGGTATTGGTTTGAGCAAAATTTGAGATTCCCTGTAGTAGGATAAACAGGCTTAGTAAAGTTTTGAAAATTCTTTTCATTATTGGTCTGCTTTAAAAAAATAAATATTTCCTGCGAAATCGCATACATAGAATCCATCAGGAGTAATTGCTGCGGAGGTAATCACCGGTACTCCTAGGTTAGTTTTCCATAACAATTGCCCTGTATCTGCCTTTATAACATATACATTGCCGTCCATAGCGCCAAATATTACGTTTTTACCCACCAAAATGGGAGTGGTTTCCAAACTCTGTTGTTGATCCGAAAAATAGGAAGGCGTATAGAATAAGGCGGGATCTACTTGAAATTCCCAATCCTTTTTTCCTGAATGTAAGTCGAACGAGGCTATACCTGGATGGGATCCAGAAATAATGGCCCTGTCCTTCAATACTATAGGGGCCGAAGTACCTGTATGTTGCATGCCCGTGATAAAACTATGGACTGTCTTTCCGGTTTTGGGGTCCAGTTTATAAAATTTATCCTGTTCGGCCACCCATAGGTAATTGTCCCTGTAGCTCAATACCCCATCTCTAAAACGGAGTCCATCATCGTCCCTGGACCACATAAGTTCACCGGTATATCTGTTATGGGCATATATTGCTCCCCAATGCCGGGAAGCTATGAGCATATCCCCCGCGATAGTCATGGTTGGTGTAGTGCCTTCCCCACCGCTCCATGAAGTATTGCGCCATAGGGGCTTTCCAGAATTTGCGTCCAAAGCCAAGAGCGATTCGGCAAATCCAGTATATACAATTTTCCCGTCTGTAACCAGGCCCGTGATAAACCCGGGAGCCCTATTGTATTTAAGATCCCTCTCCCAAACCAATTTTCCCGATGCTATATCAATGGCGTAGGTATTTCCGATCATATCG
>JBFHGV010000756.1:0-1941 GCA_041582955.1 Arenibacter sp. | reverse complement strand
TTTGGGAATAAACCAAAAAACGGTAAAGAACCATCTGTGGAAAACCCTGCAAATTATAAGGACCCAATTGGAACCACATATTACCGATAGCGTTTACGCCATACTTTTTGGCCTATTTCTTTTTTGCTAACACCCCCTATAATCATCTAATTCGTAAAAAATATAGCCCCCATTTGGGACTTTTGCATTTTTAGGGTGTATAATTTATACGACCCATAATATTTAATTAAGCAACCTAAATTGGTGAACAGTAAGGACCGGACATATAGGCTTTTCCAAAAGTTGGCAAACAATACCATTTCCAAGGAGGAATTTGATGGTCTTATGGAGCTTATTAAAGATAGGCATACCAATAACATTTCAGACGAGGCATGGGCCGCACAATGGGAAAAGATTCAATCGTCAAAATTTTTTATTAAGGAGCGACAGGCTTTGGATTCAAGAATTCTATTTCAAAAAATCCTCGATAAAATTGAACCTCTTGAAAACCTCCAAAAAGCCCAGAAAAAAAAGGTATTGGCCAACATGGGTATTTGGACGGGTATTGCCGCCAGTTTCCTGGTTATCCTGGGTATTTTTGTGTTCTACCAAAAGAATACGATATCCCAACCAAAGTTGACCAACCCCATTGAACACCCTATAGACTCCAATGCTATAACCCTTCAATTGGACAATGGCAATATTGAGACCATTTCTGAAAGTGGTGAGCGGAAAATCACCTCTCCAACGGGGAGTCTGCTTGCTTCACAGCAGGGAAACATCTTGGCATACAAAGGCAATAAGGCCCAGGGGAAATTGATATACAACACCTTGAACATCCCTTTTGGAAAGCAATTTGAGCTACTCCTATCAGATGGAACACAGGTAACCTTAAATTCGGGAAGTTCCTTGCGATATCCAGTGAATTTCATAGCAGGAAAGGAAAGGAAGGTCTATTTAACCGGTGAGGCTTTTTTTGATGTTGCCAAGGATGCCTCCCATCCCTTTATTGTAAATGCAGACCAGATCAACATACGTGTATTGGGTACCCAGTTCAACCTCTCCTTCTATCCAGAGGACGAGGACATCAGTACCGTATTGGTTGAAGGCTCTGTTGCCCTTTATAAGGAAGGGGCCGATATGAAAAAAAATACCTCTACCCAACTTGTCCCTGGTCAGCAAGCAGCCTTTAACAAAAGTAAGAACCAAATGTCCGTAAACCAGGTAGACACCCATAACCATACTGCCTGGAAAGACGGCTACCTTCTTTTTAAGGCTTCCCCATTTTACCGGATAAGGTCCAAATTGGAACGTCATTTCAATATAAGTATAGAAGACAAAACCCGGATTTTGCACGATCAGGTCTATACGGCCACATTTAGAAAGGAAACTATTGAAGAAATCCTTGAAGCTTTTCAAGAAGATACTCCCTTCCAATTTAAAAGAGAGGGATCCAAAATTATAATACTGGACAACAATGCTAATTTAAAGAAAGATGCCTATGTAAAGTAATTAGAAATACGAACACTAAAAAAAGTCACTTTTACAAAAAAACCGGAAAATGTTGGCGCATTCTCCGGCATAAGAAAGTGATGAAAACAAACAAAATGTTTTATCACCAAACCATTACAAAAGTATGAAAAAATTCAACCTAGTCCGGCCTTTCCAAGCGGATTGGCTAAGTAAACATCATTTAAAGATGAAACTAACTACACTTTTACTAATAGTTTCTCTATTTAAAATTCAGGCCAACACTTACGGACAGAACACTAAGATTTCACTTAACCTTAAAGACGTAACCGTTCAAGAGGTGTTTAAAGAAATAGAATCCCTTTCCGATTTTAGGTTTCTGTACAATCACGAGAAGGTAAATTTAAATAGAACGGTTTCCGTTACAGCAAAACAGCAGCCTATATCCAATATATTGGATGGGATTTTTGAAGCAACGGATGTGTATTTCAC
>JBFHGV010000755.1:0-1948 GCA_041582955.1 Arenibacter sp. | reverse complement strand
TGCATGGCCTGGTCATCGGTTACAGGAATAATCTCTGCGCGGCCCGTTTTGTACAAATGGGCATGCATTGGGCCAACACCAGGGTAGTCCAACCCCGCTGAGATGGAATAAGGTTCTGTAATTTGTCCGTCTGCTGTTTGCATCAATAGGGTTTTACATCCGTGGATAATCCCCATTTTTCCCAAAACGGAAGTTGCTGCACTTTCACCACTTTCCACGCCTTTTCCTGCGGCCTCCACGGCAATAATGCCTACTTCCTCTGCGTGTAAAAAATGATAATAGGTTCCTGCGGCATTGCTGCCTCCACCCACACATGCTATAACATAGTCGGGGTTTTCCTTACCTTCCTTTTCTTTTAGCTGCCATTTAATTTCTTCAGAGATTACAGATTGGAACCTGGTAACCATATCTGGATATGGGTGGGGTCCAATGGCCGATCCTATAATGTAATGAGTGTCTACCGGATTATTGATCCAGTCTCTTATGGCTTCATTGGTAGCGTCCTTTAGGGTCCTGCTTCCAGATAATGCGGGTCTAACCTCTGCCCCCAACATTTTCATGCGCGCAACGTTCGGCGCCTGTCTGGCAATATCTATTTCTCCCATATAAACAATGCACTCCATTCCCATTAGGGCACACACCGTAGCGGTAGCTACTCCGTGCTGTCCGGCACCGGTTTCTGCGATAATACGGGATTTGCCCAAACGTTTGGCCATTAAGATCTGTCCAATGGTATTGTTGACCTTGTGGGCACCCGTATGGTTGAGGTCTTCCCGTTTTAGGTATATCTTGGTTTGGTATTTTTGGGATAGCCGTTTTGCAAAATACAGGGGCGAAGGTCGGCCTACATAATCTTTTAATAATTGATCAAATTCCTCTTTAAAAGAAGGTTCGGCCATTATCTTTAGATATTGTTGCCTAAGGTTTTCTACATTAGGGTAGAGCATTTCTGGAATAAAAGCACCGCCAAATTCCCCGTAATATCCTTTGTCGTCTACGTTATAATTCATTTTAAAAGCATTGTATGGTTCTTTGTTTTGAGACTATTAAAGCAATTCTCAAAACAGTAACATTGTTATATTTTTTTGATAAACTCCTTTAACTGACCTATTTTCTTTAAGCCCGGTTCCTTTTCAAATTTACTGTTTACATCAATGGCGTGGCAATATTTGGACTCTGGTCTTTGTAGAAAATCCTTTATTTTCTCTACCTCTTCCAAGCCTATGCCACCACTTAAAAAATAGGGCTTTTGTGAGGGGTAGCCTTTTAGTACTTCCCAGCTAAAGGTATAGCCGTTGCCGCCCGGTAATTTGCCTTTTGTATCAAACAAATAATAATCACAAACCGTTTCGTAAGGTATTAGGGTGCTAAAATCAAAATTGTCCTTAATGGAAAAGACCTTGATAATCTTGACCTCGGATCTGGTCCCTTCTGGCCTGGTTAGCCTGGATAGTCTTAATTGATTGCAGAATTCAGGTGTTTCCTGACCATGTAACTGTACGGCTTGTAGGTCATAACGGTCCATTTTTTCCAAGACTTGGTGTAATGGGGCATCTACAAAAACACCTACCTTTTTTATGGCGGTAGACAACTTGGGGATAGTTCCTTCAAAATAGCGTTTGGAGGGTTCCCAGAAAATAAAACCCAGATAGTCTGGATTTAGGTCGGCCACTTCCAAGGTGTTCAGTTTCATTCCGCATACCTTGAGTTTTATCCTACTCTTTTCAGGAGGAGTGGGCAGTGGCTCTTGGCTGTCTTCATCATTACTGTTCATAATTCAATATTTATAGGTTCCGGCTTTGGCGCTTTTGTGATATGTGATCTGAACTTCCTGTACGGGGTACATTATGCTCCCTATAATTTGGGAGCAAGATCATTTATAAATTGTAGGGCGCTTTCTCCCGGATGTTCTGTTTTCATAAAATTCTCCCCTATTAGAAACCCTTGA
>JBFHGV010000754.1:0-1954 GCA_041582955.1 Arenibacter sp. | reverse complement strand
TGTCATAATCATATAATAACCTACCAAAAGCAGAGGCAATAACATATTCTGTTTCAAAGCTGGAAGGAATACCGTCGGCTTCAGCTCCTGCATTCAAGGTCTCGATCAGGTCTGTAGGGGAATTTCTCGTTCCGGCCGAAGTAGTATAATAATTATCCTTAAAGTATTCGGCCCCGATCAAGGCGTTAAAATTGTGGTTGCCTAAATTCTTGGTGTAGTTTAGGGTACCTGTTAATTGGTTTCTTAAAGTCCTTTCCAAACCTACCGAGGCTTCACGGCCCGTTCTTAAAGGTCCTGTTGTGCTGCCTACCCTATAGGCCCTGTTAAAGCTTTCGTTGTGATTATTGATGGAAAAATGGCTTCCGTCTACAGATAGCATCAAGTTGTCCAAAATATTCCAATCTATACCCACAGAGGCCGATAAGCGTTGTTCCAGGTTTTTTCTAACAAATTTATCCTGATAGTATAAAGGGTTGCCAAATCCTTGGTTTTGTCCTACGGCGTATATGTTGGACCATGTACCGTCAGGATTGTTGTCAAAGGTTCTGGAGGTTGGGGCCTGGCTCTGAAACCTTCTGAATACGGTGTCATCTCCGCCTAATGGGCTTAAACTTAGATTGGAATGGGAGTACAATACATTAGAGTTGACCTTTAGGTTGTCCGTAATTCTATAGAGACCTGTAAATTTTCCTGAGTACCGCTTAAAGCCCGATCCAAGAATTAGACCATCGTTATCCAAAAGACCTAAGCCTAAATAGAAAGAACCTTTTTCATTACCGCCGTCAAAAGAAAGGTAGTGGTCCTTGGTGGCACTATTTTGATAAATACGATCGCCAACAGTCCTATTGTCGTAAAACAGAATGTCTTGACTTGGGTTCAAAATATCTGGGATAGTGTTCCACCCCGGTTGATTTAGTATATACTGATTATCGGTAGTTAATAATTGGGTGGTGAATGGGGAATTAAAGGCATCGCCGCCTGTCCCCATACTATTGGCCCCGTCCAAGAAGGCGCCAAAAGAGCCAGGGTTGTTGACGGCCTCCCTGAACCAGGAAATCGATTGCCTGTTGTAATTTATAAAGTCGGCCGCACCAATATATTTTTGGTCATTTCTTTCCTCGTTCATGCTATACTTATATTTATAGTTGATCGAGGACTTTCCTGGCTTACCGGATTTGGTCGTTACCAGGATAACTCCGTTGGCGGACCTAGCGCCATAAATTGCTGTGGCTGCTGCATCTTTTAGTACTTCAATAGACTCAATGTCGTCAGAGTTCAATGCATAAAAACTTCCCGGGATGCCATCTATCAGAATCAGTGGAGATCCGGTGCCGTCAAAATTGGTTCCCCCACGCAAAACTATTTGAGGAGTGGCGCCTGGTTGCCCCGTAGTGTTGGTTACCCTTAAACCGGCTATGGTTCCCTGAAGTGCGGTGGCCGCATTGGATCTTGTGGAACTTTCCAGGATTTTGGTATCCAATTTGGAGACTGATGTGGTCAAGGTAGCCCTTGTTTGTGAGCCGTATCCCGTTACCACTACTTCGTCTAAAAGAGCAGCATCTTCCAAAAGTGTTATGTTGATAGTGCTTTCGGTTCCAATGGTAACATTCTGGGGATTAAAACCTAGGTAGCTGAAAATTAGTACATCCCCTATATTGGCCAGTATGGAATAATTCCCGTCAAAATCGGTCTGTGTACCTGTGATAGTGCCTTTAATAAGGACATTGGCCCCAGGCAAGGGTTGGCCCGCACCGTCTGTTATGATTCCGCTTATATTCTTTTGTTGTGCCAGCATAGGAGTGCTGACCAATAAAAGGAATAAACTAAGGACCAATGTGATACATAGGGTCGGTTTTTTTGTTTGAATTGAATCGGATGATGGTGCGTCTCCCCTCAATAGCTTAATAAAATGTTTCATAAATAATGTGTGTTTGAGTTAACATGTCGGTTAGAT
>JBFHGV010000753.1:0-1960 GCA_041582955.1 Arenibacter sp. | reverse complement strand
CATTGGTATCCAGCTGCACATCGTTCATAAAGACCCCATGTGTCAATGGGCGTTGTCCGGTCAAGAGCGATGCCCTAAACGGAGAACAAACGGGCATCCCCGATACCGCATTTTTAAAATTGACGCTTATGGCTGCCAAACTATCCAGATGAGGGGTATCCACATTGGGATCACCAGCATACCCCGTAGCCTGGGCCCGCCATTGATCCGTTAAAAGCACCAAAACGTTAGGCTTGGCGGGGATTTTGGGTTCTTCCGTTGTCTTTTTTTCAGCACAACTCCCAAGAAGGATTCCACCCAATAAAATGATTAAATAACTACTTTTTTTCATGCTTATTTTTCTTATTTACAGTTTAGGATTCCAGGAGGCTTCCAACTTATTCCTTAAATCGTCTACAACTTCGGGCCTTTCATCTGCCAGGTTTACTTGTTCAAACGGATCTTTAAAAATATTGTACAACTGGATCTTTTCATTTGGCCTGTTCTTTGGGTCGGGAACTATAAGCTTATAAGGATTGGTCATCACCATTCTATATTTAAGCCCTTCCTCAATGGTATTAAAGTCATGGTTATAAATTTCCCCAAAAACGGCCTCTCGATTATTGCGTTCAGTTTCATCCAATATGTTGATCCCGTCCAATTCCTCGGAGGACTCCAGACCCAAAAGATCTAGTACCGTTGGTACCATATCCAAGCTACTGGTCAATGATAACGTATCCATTCCAGGGGTGATTTTTCCTTTCCATTTGTACATAATAGGAGTCCTCAACCCATAGTCATAAGGCGCTTGTTTGGAGATTGGATTATAGGCCCCATCGTTTTCATTTTGAACCCAACCATTATCGCAAACATATACGAATATAGTATTTTCTGTTTGTCCTTTTTTGTCAATATAATCCATAAGCTCACCACAAGTAATATCGAACCATTCGCACATGGCCCAATACTTGGCTACATACTCCGTAGGTGCCTTGGGCAGGTATTTCTGCAAAAGACTGTCCGGTGGATTATGGGGCGAATGTGGCAAAAAGGGAGCATACCACATAAAAAAGGGCTTCTTCTTTTCCAAGGCCAAATCTATGTAATTATAGAGGGTATCCATTCCTTTACGACCAATTTCGAGGCCATAATCTCCATGCCTTCCCCCTCGGTCAGGATCACCGTGCGTCATACCGTAATCGAAACCTCCATTGGAATAATTACCAAGCCACCACTTACCGGTTTGAAAGGAGAGGTAGCCTTTTTTCTTCAACATTTTGGGCAAAGTGTTCAGTTTTTTAAAGTTTTCAACTACGGGCACATAGTTACTGGCCCTCCAGGGCAATGTCCAAGCCGGTTTTCCCTTTTTGTCATCGCCAGGAAGTACCCTATCATTTCCCAATACCATATGATTACGTGGATAAACCCCGGTAATCATGGATGCCAAGGAAGGGGCACAGAGTGAGGTTGGAACATACCCTCTTGAAAACGTTAGGCTCTCATTGGCCAATTTATCCAAATTTGGGGTTTCAATATGTTCATGGCCCATAAAACCATAATCTGTCCAAGCTTGATCATCCGAGATTATAAAGACAATATTTGGAAGCGCCTCCTTTTGCTTCTCTGCTATCTCCTGCTTAACCTCTTTGCAAGAGGTGAAATAGGTGGCTATCCCTAGCGTTAATACTACTAATGATAAATTTTTCATACCATATCCTTTTTTAAAATTTTAATTTCTGTGGGTGTAGCTATTTGCACTTCCCAATCGTTACCTTCATTACAAAAGGGTAAATAACATAGTCCTTTCCCCCTTTTGCATTCTTAGTTTTTTCGCCATTTCACTATTTCTGATTGCCCTTGACTTTTCATTATTAAAGTTTATATAATTTTCAACTTAGATAAAAGGTCAAGGGCAATAGATTTACATAGATCAGGAACCCCTTTTAATACCCAGGATTCTGTGTCATGTTAGGATTTAGAT
>JBFHGV010000752.1:0-1971 GCA_041582955.1 Arenibacter sp. | reverse complement strand
GACATAAATGCTAAAACCTATCGAACCCATCGCATGAGCCAAGATCTTCAGCTTTGGTTTGTGGAAGGAAGGGACTACAGAAGTCCCAATGAAATGAAAGACGGACCCGACAAAACGCTGTTGGGAAGGGAGCAATTGCATTGGCTTAAGGAAACATTAATGGAGAGCGATGCCAGTTTTAAGCTCATTATTTCTCCAACGCCAATGGTGGGGCCTGATGATGCCTACAAAACGGATAATCATGTAAATCATGACGGTTTCAGGCATGAGGGAGAAGCAATTTTTACATGGTTGGCTGATAATGGTTTTCTCGATAAAAATCTTTATATCATCTGTGGCGACAGGCATTGGCAATACCACGCCATGCACCCCAGTGGATTTGAAGAATTCTCTACAGGTTCCTTGGTAGATAACAATTCGCGCGCTGGACGTTTGGCAGGAGATCCCCAATCTACCGATCCCGATAGTTTGATCAAGCAATTTTATATTCAAGGGGATAAGGAGTCTGCCAGTGGCGGATTTCTGTCGGTTACCGTGCAAAGAAAGGATAGTATACCAGTGGCAAGCTTTCAACATTATGATGAAAAGGGAAAATTACTTTATGAGACAGAAAAATTGGCCGAAATTAATTGATACGTTCATTTTCTAGGGAGCCAGTCTCAATTAGTTAGTAGAAGGAATAACCGCTGGGCAGCAAAAGATAAAATGCATTTACGTCCTCTTTAAAGGCAGGACTGGTTATTAATGGTTGAAGGGTGGTGCAGCCTAGGGTTGTATTAAGGTGTTTTTGCCAGCCATAGTATGTTGTGTTTTTACGCTTTCACATTGTGAGTGGCTATTAAATTATTTGGAACATATATTGCTCACCCATAACTAGGTGCCTTTTTCATTTTTCTAATTTTAGAGTAACAGGGATACAGTTGCTTAGCGGAAAACCGTTGACCTCTTCCTATATTATGTACCCTTCATAACTAGAGAATCCAGGCTATTGACTACCTAGTTTTACCCAATTTCCTCAAAGCCCCTCCTATTCTCTTTTAACAAAAAATTAACTCCACGGAAAAACACATCTAATATTGTTTCAATACGTTTGATGACGGGGCCTTGGAGCCCTAAAAAAATGACAAGATTCCATCTTAAAATGAGAACTTAAACGAAAGTGGGGGCCACATAGGTTGAAAATGTACCTCCATAGCGTTGTCTCTCTCTTAAATTTTAATGTAAGGAGGAAGTTCGGAAAAAAGAAATTATGTTAACCATTGCAAATGAATTTTAACAATAAGGGGTATTTCCATTTCATGATCAAAAGAACACTACTTATAGTGCTGTTTTTATCCTTGTCTTTGCCAATGTTTGCCCATGGTGACTTAACCATACGGATAGCGGAAAAAACAATTGAGATATCCGAAGATCCCAACAATTTTGAATTGTATTTCCAAAGAGGGCTGTTGTATCAACAGCATATGGAATACGACTCTGCCCTAGAAGATTACCTTAAATCCAAATCCCTGGGAAATACAGCCAAAGAACTACATTATCAAATTGCCGAGGTACATTATATCACTGCAGCGTACCAGGAGGCCCTGCAAAGTATAGGCTCCTATTTGGAATTGGATAGCAAGGACCTAAGCGCTATAAAATTGCAGGCCCAAATATTGTTCCAGCTACAATCTTACAAAAAATCCTTGAAGGGGTACCGTACTGTTGTCCATAATATGAAGGACATTCGGCCCGAGGATGTATTGGAATACTGTAACATCATACTGGCCGAAAACAATAAAAACTATAAGGCGGCTCTGGAGGCCATCCAATATGGGCTGGACCAACTTGGCCCTCACACCATATCGCTTCAACTTAAAAAATTGGACTACCTAAAAGAGTCGGGTCAAACCGAAAGGGCCTTGGAACAATACAATTATTTTATCCTTCAATACAACAGAAACGAATTCTGGTATTATAAAAAAGCCAAGT
>JBFHGV010000751.1:0-1972 GCA_041582955.1 Arenibacter sp. | reverse complement strand
TCCATTTACTGAAACTTCGGTAGCATTCACAGAAAATCCCTGTTCCCATTTAAACTCTAAGTACGGTAGGGTATCTAATGTTCAACAACAACTAAGAGCTAGTTGTGCTTTCAAAACAATGATAACAACTAAAGATCAGTAAGAAATGAGAACATCAAGAATTAAAATGGGGTTTGTCCCAATTTGTATTGTAGCATTTGCCCTAACTGCTTGCAGTAGTGATGATACGGAAGCTGTAAATCTCACAGAGGATACTAGTGGTACCGAGATCACAGAAGAAGACAGTAGTGATATTGATTTGGATTCTTATATTTTGGCGGTGGCTCCAGATGAAGGTGTATTTTTAATAGACCACAATGGCGATACTTTGTTTGAATGGGATATGGATGGAGATAATTTAGGTAACGATGCAAAATTATACAGCGATGGTAGTTTGGTGACTACCATAAAGGTCAATAATCCGTCTATTAATTTTGGAGGCTATGGCGGTCAGTTTAGAAAGATCAATGCAGATCAGACTATAGAGTGGGAGGTACGTTACTCCAGCTCGGACCATATAGCGCACCATGACGTTAACTACTTATCTAATGGGAACATTATTTTTCCAGTATGGGAAGAAGTAAGTTCAAATGAAGCTTCTGAAATGGGATTTTCCGGTAATTTTGATATCTATCCCGATGCCATAATAGAAATGAACCCCCTTACCCAAGAGGTTGTATGGGAATGGCATACCACAGATCATATTGTTCAGGATCATGATAGCAGCAAAGCAAACTATGGTGTAGTGGCCGATAATCCGAATAAAATAGATATCAATTACAATAAGGACCAGACCGATGGGGATATCACCCATGTAAACGGTATAACCTTGGATGAAACCAATGACCTAATCTATATTACTGTAAATTTCTATAGTGAGGTATGGGTTATAGATCACAGTACCACTACCCAGGAAGCGGCAACAAGCTCCGGTGGCAATTATGGCTTGGGCGGCGATTTGGTCTACCGTTTTGGAAACCCATTGGCCTATGATAATGTGGGTGAAGTAACATTGAACAGGGTACATTATCCCAATCTTTTTGATGTAAACAAGATGTTGGTATTTGCCAATAATAAGTACGAAGGGCAATCTGCGATAGTGGAGTATGAATTAAATCCACCTTACCAATTGGTAGCGGGTCAAGACAATGAGCCAACGATAAACTGGGAATTTACAGATACTGCTTTGTACAGCAATGGTTTGGGTAGTGGTGTGCGCATGAGCAATGGTAATACCTTAATCTCTGAAGGAACAGGGACCCTTTGGGAAGTAAGCGATAGTGGTGAGGTGCTTTGGCAAAATAACGATTATAACAGACCGTGGAGAGCTTATGCTTTCTCTGTTGATGATCCGGCCATAAAGGCATTGGGCCTGTAAATATGAACAAATAGTTTTTGATTTAGTTGATGGGTAGAAGCTCCGACTGCGAGGTTGGAGCTTTTATTTTTTAAGGTTATAGTGAATATTACTACCTTCATTAAGTAGCTAGCAGCTTTTGCAGAAAGTAAAAAAGAGATATACAGTATAAAAAGGGAAAGCACAGTGGGTTTTCCCTTTTTTTGTACGTCCTAAAGGCTATAAGAAGGTGAAAGGGCCTAATGGAGTCTAAAAACGCTTTGTCCGATCACCAATTCAGGTGGAGAATGAATTCTTTATTTTAGAATAAGGGATTAACTGGCTAGGTTGATGTTTTTTAATTGCCTTGGTAAAATTTAGGTAAAAACTGGGCGGAGCGCATAGAATAAGTTCGGTGGACTTTTTTGGTGAACCTGTCAGCTGGCACCTGGGCAATCAATTATGCTAAGGGCATCAATATTTTAGCGCAGCCAGGGAGACCTATAAAAAAAATATACGTTTTCAATTTTATGATAGGTAATGTTTCATCTATTGGTACGACCAAACCCAGGATCAACCGTTATAGAAAGAATGAAT
>JBFHGV010000750.1:0-1983 GCA_041582955.1 Arenibacter sp. | reverse complement strand
GAAGGGCCTCTCATTATCTATAGCAACATTCTTAATATAATACAATGGTTCATTTTGTCCCAAATACCCAATAAACAAACTTTGTTTTTTGGGTATTTGGGGCCGGTAGGTGTTTTTAAGGATACAAATTGGAATACATATCCAATCAACCAAGTGGCCGAGTATAGTTAAGAGCTGTAGTATCACCTATCAGATGTATTCAAAGCTTCTTTATCCTTAATTTTGTTGGTTTTATCGCTTATTTTGTGAATAACCTCATCCAGCTCATGGGCAGACGTGGAGATCAGTTCAAATAACTCTTCCACTGATAGATCGCCACCATCACACTCTTTATATAAATGAATAAGCCCCATAATTCTTGCCAGGGGTGCGCGTACCACGTGCGATTGTAGCCAGGCAATTTCCCTCAGGGTTTTGTTGTGTTTCTTTATTTTTTCAAGTTGTTGTCTAGAGTTCGTAATGTCCATTACCGACCCCACAGAACGCACTGGTGTACCCAGCTTATCCCTAAGAATATAGCATCTATCTACCAAGTAAGCAACAGAACCATCCTCCAATACTATACGGTATTCATGTTCCCATGAATCCTTTTCCTTATCTCCCAGCGCATTGTACAGACTATGTAGTACCCCGTCCATATCGTCTGGATGCACCATTTTAAACCAAGAATTATCCTTATCAAAAGGTTCAATATTGGTAGATTCCATATCGCTTTCCTCAGCGTTGCCTCTGATCATTATATTTTTTTTATGATCTATTTCCCAAATCATTTCATTACTGGCCAACATCGCTAATCTAAACCGCTCATTACTAAGTATCAATTGCTGTTCAAATTCCTTACTTTCGGTGATATCTTGGATTGTACCTTCAATATGGGATCTTTCGCCTTGGTCGTTCAACTTTACTTGAATTTCCTCGTGCACCCATTTTATTTTTCCCGTGGGTGTTAAAATTCTATGATCGAAACTATATAATTTCCCTGGTATCATATTTAGAATAGGGTCACCTTCCATTATATGTTGGTCATCTGGGTGAAGACAGTTTTTAACATTCTCAAAGGTGGGAACAAAGTTTTTAGGGCTATAGCCAAAGATCTTGTACACTTGCTCTGTCCATTGTTGGGTATCCGAATCTATATCGCGTCTAAAATATCCTAGTTTGGCAATGCTTTGGGCATATTGCAATCTTTCATAGGCCGATTTTAACGCAATCCGCGCAAGTTTATTTTCGGTAATGTCCTTTGCTACGGCCAATATCAATTTCTCATCTTCTTTTACGGTCCCGGACCAAACAAACCATTTCTCTTCTTTTTGGGCGGTAAGCATCCTTACCTCCACCCCTTCTGCTGAAAGGTTCTGCATAAGTGCCGTTATGTTTTCTGCAATTATCCCAAGATCGTCAGTATGTATAAATTGGTCGTAAGTAGCACCTACTACATCCTCTTGTTTATAGCCCAATGCCGTAACTAGGGCATTATTGACCTTCTTGATACGGGAGTCGAACCCTATTATACAAAACGGATCTGGAGAAATATCAAAGAAATTGTGATACTCATCCTCCGTAATCCGATGCTTTACCACCGCTCCCATCTCCTTTCCCAAGTCTTTTAGAAAGTATTGCATGTTGGACAAAACTTCCTTTGGGTGCTTGGAAAGCAGTAGCATACAGCCCATAAATTCGTCATTATAAAGAATAGGTATGCCGATTGCCGAATTTAGCGATGCCACTTCTACCCCCTTTTGCCGTACACAGTCTGAACTATCCTTTATATTTTCCCAAAGACAGATGCTTTCAGTTTTCCATACATTACCGGCCAAACCCACACCTTTCCCTACTATATCAACAACATAGTCTTCCTTATAAAATTTTTTGATTGCTTTGCCATGGAATGCTTTGCCCCTTAATATAAGTCGGGTCCCATCATTGGTCTTCAACCATATTTCTCCTGCACAAATATTGGTAGACGATCTCAGGATTTCCATT
>JBFHGV010000749.1:0-1984 GCA_041582955.1 Arenibacter sp. | reverse complement strand
TAACTAGTACTGCTGGCCGTAGTGGCAGACTCTAACCCGAATGGATGCATCCTAGGCACTTCCGCAATAAAGGGAGTATAAAGTTCAGGACGTTCATTAACGGCCATCCCCCCAGTAATCCCCCCGGCGCTGTTGGTGTAAAGGGATACCAATCCCGTACGCGTATACCCCTTCTCTATCAAAGCTTCCGTACAGGCAATGAGGTCTTTCCAAGAATTATATTTTAATTCTTTCATCCCCTGGGTATGCCACTCCTCTCCCTTTTCACCTCCCCCTCGAACATGTGGAAAAGCAAGAATACCCCCTTGCTTAACCCATTCTAGATATGTAGGCGAGAAGAATGGACTCATACTTTCACCATAAGCCCCATAAACATAGATAAACACATCGTTATTGGAATCAAGCTTCATATCCTTTCTATAAACCAAAGACATTGGAACCGCCACCCCATCATGGGAATAGATCATAATTTGTTTGCTTACCAAATCCTTAAATTCCTGGAATTGAGGGGAATCCAAAATGCTCTCATTAGTAAAATCTCCTTCGTCATTTATACAATAACGAATATAATTGGAAGTCCATCCATCCATACCTATACCAATATTGTTATGGGCAATCGACTCTCCAAAAAAAGATGCATATCCAGGAACAAAAGGTGGGCTTAGTTGAGTAATATTTACCTGATTATCAATCTTAAAAATTGAAATTTCGACCCCAAATTTTTCACGAACAAAATATATATGGTCCTTGGTGACTTCAAATTGGGTAATAGGATTTTCCCTGCTTCCGGTTGCGAGAATTAGTGGATTATTGAAATTGGGATTACCTATTTCTACTTGGCAAAGTTCATTACCGTTAGGTGTAGCTCTGCGATAAATAAAATATTGTTCTCTTATCTCCCCTTGATTGTAATAAATCTTATCGGATGCTTTAAAAAACGGTTTCCAATTGGGCTTGCCAAGCTTTACATCTGTGATCTTGGCAATAAAACTATCATAAAAAATTCCAGATTTTGCAGCATACCCAACAATATAGGAGTCCAAACTCGACCCTATTTTTACTTTAGGATAATAATCGGAGGCTATTTCCAAGGTCTTATCCCAACCAAAGATTGGGGTTCGTTTTTCAGGATTATCTCCTAAATAATAGACAACAGAAAACGAGTGTTTTTTGTATTTGGGATCGGATTTTTCAACAAAAGGAAAATAAAGGTAGATTACACCAGAGTTATCAGGCAGCCATTCAATTTCACCAAAATCCGGATTTATATGGGTTATTTTGTCTTTTAAGAGCTTTTTGTTTATCACATCATAAATTGCAATTGTGGAGGTAAATTCCTCCTGTGGGTCAAAGCCAATAGCTATTTTTGTGCCATCATAGGAGGGTTCCAAATAACTTATATTTTGTTTTTCGTTAGTATAGCTGCTTGGATCAAAAAGTTCCGTTTCTAATCTGCCCCCCTTTTCCCTGTAAAAAAGTACATCAGTATCCTTGGCTTCATCATAGCGCAAATAGTAGTAATTTCCTTTTTCATCAGTTCTTATCATGCGGACCTCACCGCTTGTCCTGCCTTCCAATTCATGGAAACGATCTTTAAATTGGGTGGTAAGGTCATTGTTTGAAAAGTATGATTCCGCCAAGGAATCTTGGGCCTTGAACCAGTTCTGCACAAGGCTATCCTCTAGATCCATTAGATTATGGTAACTATCTATTACTGTTGTTCCAAAGTAGTCTTGAACCTCAGGTGTAGAGGAAATTTCAGGATAGTTCCATGTGGCCATAGCCTTCTTTTGGCTACATGAAAGTAAGAAGCAAAATAGTCCACAAAATAATAATGTTGGTCTTACCATAATTTTCGCATTTCAACATAGAAAGTTAAGACCGGTAGAAATGGTCCCTGATCTTAAATTATATCTTAGCTTTAATCTCTGTGCCCTCTTTTTGGCCTTTTTATTTTATCCGTATCTATAGGTCCATCTACACC
>JBFHGV010000748.1:0-1991 GCA_041582955.1 Arenibacter sp. | reverse complement strand
GTTAGGCCCAAAATGCCTTTTCCTAGAGTATTGGTACGGTCAGAGACATAATAGGAGTGGTACTCCTCCTGTATTACCCCACCTTCCTGGGTTATAGGATGGTTTCTGTTGAATCCAGTTGCCAAAATCTGCTCCAAACTCGCATTTGGCATGAGATCACCAGCCAATTGCATGGTCAAAAATTCATCATAGGGCAGATTATTATTAAAAGCGTGAATAACCCAGTCGCGCCAAGGCCACATACTTCTATAGCTATCGTCCTGATAGCCGTGGGAATCCGCATATCTCGCCACATCTAGCCATACTTGGGTCATGCGTTCCCCATAGGCCGGGGAGTCTAAAAATTCATCTATCGCCTGTTCCAGGATATCATCGGATGTATTGGCAAGAAACTGCTGCACCTGCTGAGCATTGGGTGGTAGACCCGTTAAATCCAAACTCATTCTTCTTATCAAGGTATGGTCATCTGCCTTTGGGGAAGGGGATAGGCTATTCTCCTCCATTTTTTCCAAAATAAAGGCATCAATTTCATTCTTCTCCCAGTTGGTTAATCCATTCTGCGGGAGTTCAGATTTTTGGGGAGGTATAAAAGCCCAGTGCTTTTCAAATTTGGCCCCTTGCTCTATCCATTTTTTAAGCAGTTTTTTTTCGTAGGAATTTAATTTCAATTGTGAATCTGGAGGGGGCATTATTTGTTTGGGATCATCCGAAGCTACATGTTGATACAACAGACTACGGTTGGGCTTGCCAGCCACGATAGCAAATTTCCCGGGATTCTCCGGCAACTCTGAAAAGGCTGCCTGCTCATCATCCAATCGCAAACCTGCCTTTCTCTTATTGGCATCGGGTCCATGACAGGTGTAGCAATTATCAGAGAGTATGGGTTTTATATGGAAATTATAATCCACCACATCCGGTAGCTTACGGCTCACATATTCATCGTCCACTGTTTTAAAAAATCCCGATTTAAAGGCAAACAGCAGGGCGATGAAGCCAAATAATATAAAAAGAACTATAGCTTTTAGTTTCATTAGGGAACTGCATTTATTGCGGTAAAATATTGGACATAGGCTTTATTACAAAAGGCCAATAACCAATAGGGTGCCTACATTTACATTTTACCTATATTATATTATTTTTCATAAAATAACAACATATTTTTAAAAAACTATCTAAAATTTTCACAATTTACCATAGGACGTAGCCTTACCCAAAAAAACATAGAACATCATATCTACAACAGTGTAGTTAAAGGTTACATTCCCAATATAATTGTAGGACCTTCTTCATTGGCCATAAACTTTGCCACTTGGTCTTGGGTGATAGCCGTTCCCCATACATAAACCCGTTCCAATGCCTTCATTTTAGCAAAAATGTCAAAACTTGATGCTGTAACTTGAGTTTGATATAGGTTGAGTCCGGTTAAACTTTTGTTTGAAGTAATATACCCCACACCTGCATCAGTAATGGGATTTTTTTCCAATTCCAACTTCTGAAGATTCGTGAACCGCCCTATGGTTTCCATGTGCCTGTCCTGAACATAATTGTCCTTTAGGGACAGCCATAAAATATTATTTTTTATAGCGAGCAACTTCTGTAGTTTTGCATCCAAACCATTAGGATTATTACTCCCAACGGATTGTGAGGGGAGAACAATTTCGTATACATTGGCCCCATACACCAATTCCCTAACTTTAAAGCCAGCGGTTACAATATCTTTTAATACTTCCCCGCTAACTTCCTCTACAATGGGCAAGGCTATACCACTTTTACCGGTTTCATCCTCCAATCCCAACATCAGGGATGCAATGCTTTTTATTTCTTCCGGGGTTTCCAAATCGGCCATGGCAACCTTAAAATCGGCATTCCCCTTTTCTATCCAGAATGATAAAATGGACTTTTCTTCCTCTGTCAAGGGAGTCTTCCCTTCTGGAGGCATAAAATCATCATGGTGCGGATCTAACATAGTGCGCCGAATCAATTCCGATTTT
>JBFHGV010000747.1:0-1991 GCA_041582955.1 Arenibacter sp. | reverse complement strand
CGGGTGCCAAAAACAAAAAAGCGAATCGATTTGAGCCTATGGTAGTGTGTTTGGGTCCTTTTTCCCTGAAGAAAGGGGAAGAGAAAACCCATAACATAACTGTTCCAAAATACATAGGGTCTGTGCGGACCATGGTCGTCGCTGGAAGTCCGGAAAGGGCAGCCTACGGTATGGCAGAGAAAACCACTGCCGTACGTAAGCCCTTAATGGTATTGGCATCCTTGCCAAGGAAAATTACACCAGGGGAAATCGTAACCTTGCCGGTTACTGTTTTTGCTATGGAACAGAAAGTTAAGAAGGTAACCTTAAAAATTAAACCGGACCCATCCTTTATGGTACAGGGCAATGCCACCCAGACCCTATCCTTCTCTCAGCCTGATGAGAAGATGGCTTATTTTCAATTAAAAGTATCTGATTATAAAGGTATTGGAAAAGTGGTGGTGGAGGCCACGGGGAACGGAGAAAATGCTTCTTTTGAGATTCCCATAGACGTGTTAAATCCCAACCCGGTAACAACCCAGGTTCAAGACATAATATTGGAGCCCCAGACCGAAAAAACTCTAGACGTGTCTACTTTTGGGATAGAGGGGAGCAATACGGCCCAAATAGAATGTTCTACCCTACCCCCTATGAATTTCAATGGACGAATGCAATATCTGATCAGGTACCCTCATGGTTGTTTGGAACAGACTACATCCAGTGCGTTTCCACAGCTATACCTTTTGGATATATTTGATATTGACGTAAACAAGAGAAACCAAATCCAGGATAATCTGGAAAGTGCCATAAAAAAAATGGGATCCTATCAGCTGCCCGGCGGAGGTTTTTCATATTGGCCTGGGCAAAATTACGCAGATGATTGGAGCTCATCCTATGTGGGCCACTTCCTGTTGGAGGCAGAGAAAAAGGGGTATGTATTGCCCATAGGATTTAAATCTTCTTGGATAGCCTATCAGCGAAATATGGCAAAGCAATGGAGGGGCGGAACCCAAAACCCCGATCTGTTACAGGCATATAGGCTGTATACCTTGGCATTGTCCGGGAATGCAGATATAGCCTCCATGAACAGGTTGCGGGAAACCTCCGGTCTTTCCAATGAGGGTAAATTCCGATTGGCAGCCACCTACGCACTTATTGGGCAGGAGGCTGTGGCGCAAGAATTGATGAATGCTGCAAACTACGACTTTGACAATAGCCCATCGCGTTTCCATACCTACGGTTCTATAGATCGCAATAGGGCCATGGCCCTGGAGACCTTTGTACTGTTAAAGGATAAGGTAAGGGCTCAGGAAATGGCCAAAATATTGGCAAAGCGCCTAAGCAACGATCAATGGATGAGTACCCAGAGTACCTCCTACTGCCTATTGGCAATGGCCAAGTTTGCCCAAATGGTAGGAGGGAAAGGTATTGATGTTGAGGTTGGTGTAAACGGGAAAAATAATTCCATAGAAACTCAAAAGACTCTGGCTACAATGGAGATTGGTATACAATATGGGGACAATACAGTTCGTCTTGTGAACCGTACTACCAATGTAGTGTATGCAAGTGTAGTGAACAGTGGGGTACTAGCTGTGGGGGAAGAAAGAGAGCTGCAGCGTAATTTGCTGGCCAAGGTGGTATTTAAAGGTAGGAACGGATTAAAAATAGACCCTACCTCTATTGTGCAGGGCACTAATTTTGTAGCAGAAGTAACCCTGACCAATACCAAGGACAATAGCGTAAGAAATATGGCCTTGTCAGAGGTTTTTCCCAGTGGTTGGGAAATAGTAAATACCCGTTTTACGGATTTTGGCGACTTTGCGGAAAATGAGGTTACCTATACCGATCTTAGGGATGATAGGGCCAATTTTTATTTTGATCTGAAAAAGAACGAAACAAAAACCTTTAGCGTATTGTTAAACGCATCCTATCTGGGGAAATATTATTTACCGGGCATACAGGCCGAAGCCATGTATGACAATGACTATGCTGTTCGCACAAAAGGCCAATGG
>JBFHGV010000746.1:0-1995 GCA_041582955.1 Arenibacter sp. | reverse complement strand
TGGCGTGGTATGCTCCATCTTTGTGATGGGACTGGAACATGTCATAGTCTGGCCACACCAAATTGGAAAGCCAGTTGGCGTTATGTACGTTCATTAGGATATGGGCGGCAGCATTGCCCTTTTCCTCTTCAAGACTGTAATAGGAAGTTACTTTTGGAAAGAAATCATCCGAACTTCTGGCAATGGCAGATGAACCAAAGTTGTAAACGGCCTCTAGGGCCATATTTTGACAGTTGATAACCGAGCCGTTAAAATTATTTTTTATGGCGTTCTGTAAATTTTGCTCCATGTTTTCCGCAATCTCTAAAAATGGCGCCACTTCACCTGAATCCAATTGTCCCTTGGCCACTCTTTTAATGACAGCTTGCTGATCTACCTTGACAAAACTTATACCTTGGTCCTTTAGATAGGAGTACCAATGTTCATAAAACTGCTGACCTTTATCGGAAAGGGCGTTGGGGCTAAAATATGTTTTACCACTTAACGTATCGGCATGTACATCTTCCTTATCGTAATAGGGCATAAGCAATTTTTTATATGGCTGATCAAAATCTCTTTTGGACACCCCGCTCCAAAAACCGTTCATGGTATGCCATACTCCTATATCCTTTAGTCCATAAGTATTTTTCAATTTAGAAATACTTTTTTTGAATCCGTTGGGAAATTTTTTCTTATCAAATACATAATCCGTTAGCTGCTCTTCGCCATTCACGCTCAACCAACCATTGTCTATCAACATAAAAGGAACGGGGAAGTTATTATTATAAAAAGTGGCCATGGCATCCATTAGATTCTTTTCGGTTACTTCTACTCCGAAGGCGTTCCATGAACACCAGCCTATAGATTCAAAAATTTCTGGATAGGACTTGTATTTGCGAAGTCCTTCCTTTTTACCCATTGCTTCCATTCCTACCTCATAGAGGTTTTTTACGGTTTGGTACGGGTCGTGGCCAAATGCAATGGCCATCATGGGAACATTAAAGGCGGGAAAGTTGTCTTTATAGCTAACGGATCTTGCGCCAAATTTATTCTCCTGGCTCCCCAAGCTGGCCACATATCCATTACCGGCAAGAGGCATGATGGCACCGTAGGCCCCGTCCCTATATTTAAAGAGAAAAAATTGAATCTTCTCTGGTAGACTGCTTTTAAAATCATCTACTTTTACGGGTTTGGTCCATGATTCCCAATCCCCGAAAAGATAGCTTCCAATACCCTCCGTGTAATTAGGCAAATCATCAAAAAATAGGCCAACATAATCTTCACCATTTACAGATTGGGTTCCGTTTGTGGTTAAGGTTAGGACCATAGCATCCTGTTTGGGGTAGGATAGATGTCCTACTGTAACGGGGGCTTCGGTATTGTGATATTTGAAGTTAAAATTATTCTTCGTTCCAGTATTTTTAGTTATTATATTGTCCATTTTAGGACGTATGCCTTGAAACAATGGTCTGGTGCCCGCAATTCTACTTTGGTCCTCCCAAATTAAATTTAGCCCTTGGCTATTGGAAGTTATGCTAATACCTGTTTTGGGACTAGAGGAGACCTTATTTTCTTTACAAGAGTAGATGATAGTAACGCTGATACAAATAAAAATAATTTTTAGATACTTCATTTTTTTTGGATTGTGAATAGGGTGAAAACCTTTGGTTACACTTTTTTAATAATAATCAAGCAAGCCGTTTATTGGTTGTTTGTGGTAGTGCAATATAGTCCTGATAAGCATTAAAGTAGTGGTCATATGTTTTAGGTTTTAGGTATAGAGCACCAAAAGCTATAACATATGTAGAAAATGGGCCAACATATGTTGTTATGGTATTAATATAGGCTCATGAAGATTGTATGGATGAAATATTTTACAGAAATTAAGAACTTTATTATCCATGTAGTATGCAGAATTGTTCAGGGCTTAAATTATTGGTTATATTCTTTGCCATTTTGTGTTATGCCAATGCGTTGCACGGTTTTCAGGATATGAGGTTTGATCATTTGACCGAT